>CALIJH010000024.1 GCA_938017765.1 uncultured Leptotrichia sp. | reverse complement strand
AATATTTAGATTTAACTTATTATAGAATACTTTTTTTGCAACTTTTTCTTGTACATTTCGATTTTTTTTATTTATTAATTTAGACAAAAAAAACTACACCCTCTATCTTTTATTCAAGATTTTGGGTGTAGTGCAAATCAGCTCTTTTTATTTATTATTTTTTTATATTATTTTTCAATTATCTTTTTTTACAAAATAATATACTATCATTCCCGACCCTGTCAAAAGCAGTCCTATTAACGCCAATACAGTTTGTGTTACCAAGGCACTTATCAGGACAACAATTCCTCCTATGATAGCAACAGCAGGTACAAGCGGATATAAAGGAACTTTATAAGGTCTTTCGGCGTCAGGACTGTCTTTTCTGAATTTAATCACAGCTATAAATGAAAGAACATTGAAAATCCACAGACTGAACATCGCCATATCCGCCAACGTATTAAATGACCCCAATAATGCCATAGTAGTCGCTATTATAAACATTAAAACAAAACTTGCAAAAGAAGTCTTATATTTCGGGTGCAGTTTTGTAAATTTATGACTGTAAGGCAAATTTTTATCTAAAGCCATTGTGTAAGGTATTCTCGTAGAAATCAGTATACTTCCGTTCAATGTACCGAAAACCGAAATAATTATCCCTATCGTTACGAGTTTAGCTCCAAATCCGCTTCCCAAAAGTACCGAAGCCACATCTGCGGCAGGAGTGGAAGTAGCTGCAAGTACATCAGCAGGTAAAACGTACAAATAAGTTATATTAATAATCAAATAGACAATACATACTCCCACAATTCCTATCGTAATTGCAACAGGCATATCTTTTTTCGGATTTTTCATTTCTCCCGCTATGGTTCCCGCATGTTGCCAGCCGTCATAAGCAAACATACATGACAAAATCGCCGCTCCGAGTATAGTAACGTTGCTTACGGGGCTTTCTCCTACAGGCAGAACGGGTGTCAGATTACTTACGGAGCCGTCTTTAAAAAAGAAAGCTGAAATAACAATGACGACTATCGGTATCAGTTTCGCCACTGTAAAAATGTTTATAATTGTTCCTCCCGTTTCTGCACCTAAAAAGTTCATTACAAATAAAAATATTATAAATGAAACCGCGACAATATTTTGATATGATAAATCAATACTGAACAGTTTACTCACCTGTAAAGAAATCGCATTTGCCTGAGCGGAAATATAAGCGGGCCAAAATACAAAAGCAAAAGTCCAACCTGCCAGATATCCGATTTTTTCTCCAAATATTTTTCTTAACCATGTTACCATTCCTCCTGTTTCGGGTATAGCCCCTGACAATTCTGCCACAGTAAGTCCTCCGCATAAATTAATTACTCCGGCAAAAATCCAAGCCAGCAAAGCAAATCCGGGAGTCGCTTTTGTTATTTGCAGTACCCCCTGTGCTTTAAAAAATATTCCCGAGCCTATTATCATATTGATCACAAGAAATATAGCAGTCGGAAGCCCCAACACTTTTTTTAATGTATTATCACCTGTTGTTTTATTCATACAATTTTCACCATTTTAAAAATTCATCATTTATTTCATCATTTATAATAATTATTGATTTTTTAAATCCTTTCTTTATTAATTTTTTTAGATAAATACAGCTTTTCTGATTTAACTTTTCTGATTTTAAGTATAGTATTAAAAATCCAAATTAATGATTATCCCAATGTATTTTAAGTTTAAGAACAGTATATTTATACTGTTTATTATACTGTCGAAAATTAGAATACAGATTGTAATGGAAATTCCTGTCGTTCAGGAATAATATTATTTACAATAATTAAAAATTATCAAGATAAGAAAATTTCTCCCCCGACATTTTCCAACCCAGTATTTTCTCCAGATTTACATTTTGTGCAGACTGGACAATACGTTTTTTTATATCGGGATTATTTTTTACCAGTTCAGCAATCAGTTCTTTCGTTTCCCGTCTTTTGCTGGAAGTTTTCCCGGCGGCTACCGTACAGCCGCAGTTCATTGCAAGAATACCGTTATTTCTAACCCATTTTATAATGGATTTCTCCTCCACATAAAACAACGGTCTTATCAGTTCAATATCAAAATTGTCGGATTTCAGCTTGGGAAGCATTGTTTCAAATTTTCCCATATAAAAAATACTCATAAGAGTTGTTTCAATAACGTCATCCATATGATGTCCCAAAGCCAGTTTGTTACACCCGTAAGAAGTTGCCTTTGAATAAAGACTTCCACGTCTCATTTTTGCACACATATAGCATGGATAGTCTTTAGCAATTTTTTCAGCTATCTCAAAAATATTATCATTGTAGATTTCACAAGGGATTTCAAGATGTTCAAGATTTTTTTTCAAATTGATTAAATTAATTTCGTTAAATCCGGGATTCATAGATATGAATACAAGCTCAAAATCTGTCTTACTGGCTCTTTTCAATTCCTGAAAAAGTTTAGCGAGCAAAAGACTGTCCTTTCCTCCTGAAATGGCTACTGCAATTTTGTCGCCGTCTTTTACCATTTCAAATTCTTTCAGTCCTTTAATAAAAGGCGACCAGAGTTCGGAACGGTATCTTTTCTGAATGCTTTTTTCTATCTCATCCAAAGGTCTTAGAGGAACTGAGGGAAGTATGGCTTCACAGGAAGTATTTCCTATACTCGACACTTTTACGTTATCTATATTATTATTTGTTAAATTTTCCATTGATTTTAAATCTCTCCTTTTTCTTTATCACAGTATTATATAATGGTTTGAGATATATTTCAAGAGCAGAGTATTAAAAAATAAGTCGATAAATTTAAAGAAATAAGATATAATAAAAAGTAATATAAAACAAAATAGTATACAATAAAAATATACGGGAGGCAAAAACAGAAGAGTATTATGGGCGTAGAAAAAAAAGAGGGCGAAGAAACATCCGTAATAATTAAAGGAATGGAAATTATTCAAAGAAATGATTTTCAGAATTTTACTTTGGATTCGGTTTTACTGGCAGATTTTGTAAAAATAAACAGAAAAACTAAAAAAATATTGGATATAGGCACAGGCTGCGGTATTATACCTATGCTTTTAGGAAAAAAATCCCAAGCTGAAATTATCGGAATAGAACTGCAAAAAGAAATGTCCGATATTGCTGAAAAAAATATAAAAAACAATAATTATAAAAATCAAATAAAAATTATAAACAATGATATCAAGAATTATGAAAAAATCTTCAAAACAGATGAATTTGACAGCATTGTTACTAATCCCCCTTATTTTGAATTTAAAGGAGATATAAATCAAATAAATAATTCACCGAAAATGAGTATTGCAAGACATAATATAAATTTAACTTTAGAAGAAATAATACAAATTTCATCCCGATTGCTAAAAAATTCCGGATATTTTTCCATGGTTTTCCGAAGTGAGAGGCTGATAGAAATATTGGAATTACTTACAAAATATAATTTAGAGCCGAAAAGATTGAAAAACTGTTATACAAAAAGAAACGAAAATGCTAAAATATGTCTGATTGAAGCAATCAAAAATAGTAATAAAGGACTGAATATAGAGCCTCCTATCTTTGTATATGAAGAAAACGGAGAAAAAAGCGAATATATAAAAAAATTATATGAAAAAAAATAATTTTTTTAAATTCTATTGAAAAAAAATAATAAATTTAGTATAATATATAAGTTAGTGCGAGCGTGGTGGAACGGTAGACACGCTATCTTGAGGGGGTAGTGGCAAACGCTGTACGGGTTCAAATCCCGTCGCTCGCACCATTAATAAAATCTAATCAAAAAAATTAATCAACATAAAAAAATTTAAAAGTTTTAAAAATCAAAAAATAATCAGAAAATATAAAAATACATATCTGAAACTATCTCACTAAAGTAAAAAATAATAATTATAAATCCACACCAATGATAATTTATAATGAGGCTGTCTCATAAGATAAATAAAATTACTAAATCATAAAATTTATATATTTTACTGTTTTTATAAAATCAATAATAATAACGCATTTTGATGTTTAAAAATATACAATATTTATATTAGTAAAATTATTTTTGTCTTATGAAACACCCTCGTTTTTTATTTTCTTAAAATATATGATATTTATTAGGAAGTTGTTTTTTAACTTATAAGACAGCTTCAATTTTTTTTACAGATTTTTTACTTTAAAAAATTTTAATCTTAAAGCATTCAACAATACTGATACCGAGCTTAGCGACATTGCAAATGCTGCTATCATCGGGTCAAGTTTAGGTCCGTTGAAAAATGCGAAAAATATTCCCGCTGCAAAAGGTATACCTATTACATTGTAGAAAAATGCCCAGAACAGGTTTTCCTTAATATTTGTAATTGTTGCTTTACTCAATGCTATTGCACCTGCCACATCATTCAAATCATTTCTGATTAACACTATATCAGCCGACTCTATTGCCACATCTGTTCCACTTCCTATTGCAATCCCTACATTTGCCTGTGCCAGTGCCGGCGAATCGTTTATCCCGTCGCCGACCATTGCTACAAATTCCCCCTGCTCCTGAAGTTTTTTGATTTCTTCGGACTTCTGAAATGGAAGTATTTCAGCAATCACTTTATCTATTCCTACTTCTTTTGCTATATATTTTGCCGTCTTTTCATTATCTCCGGTCAGCATTATTACTTTTAATCCCAATCTATGTATTTTTTCTATGGCTTCCCTGCTTGTTTCTTTTACTACATCCGCCACAGCTATCAATCCCACAAGTTCATTATTCACTGATATATACATAGGAGTTTTCCCTTCGTTTGAAAATATTTCGTAATCTTTTTCAGCTATATCCGTACTTATATTTTTTGAAGCCATTAATTTATAATTTCCTATCTGTACTTCTTTTCCGTCGATATCCGCCCTTATTCCGTATCCGGGCATCGCTCTGAATTTATCATATTTCTTAAATTCAATATTTTTTTCTTTGGCACCATTTACTATAGCTTCGGCTAACGGATGTTCCGAATTATTTTCCGCACTCGCAGCCAGCTGTAAAATCTCATTTTTATCGTGATTTCCGTATATTTTTAAATCTGTAAGTACAGGTTTTCCTTTTGTTATAGTTCCTGTCTTGTCGAGTACAACTGTCTTGATTTTGTGAGCTGTCTCCAGAGCCTCACCGCTTTTTATAAGAATACCGTTTTCAGCTCCTTTTCCTGTTCCTACCATTATTGATGTAGGTGTTGCAAGACCCAAGGCACACGGACATGCAATCACGAGAACTGATATAAAAAATGTCAGTGCGGCTGTGAGTCCCGAACCGCTTATAAACCATATTATCCCTGTAATAACTGCGATAATAATTACAACAGGTACAAAATATCCCGCTACAATATCAGCCATTCTTGAAATCGGAGCTTTTGACCCTTGTGCTTCCTCAACTAATTTTATTATCTGTGAAAGTACAGTATCTTTTCCTATTTCCGTAGCTTGAAATTGTATACTTCCATTTTTATTTATACTTCCTCCGATAACTTTATCTCCGATATTTTTACTTACAGGAATACTTTCACCTGTAATCATTGCTTCATCTACTGAAGTAGTCCCATTTGTTATCTTACCGTCTACCGCTATTTTTTCACCGGGTTTTACAACTATTATATCCCCAACTTTTATATTTTCTATTAATATTTCTTTTTCTACACCGTTTTCAATAATTTTTGCTTTTTTCGGCTGCAATCCTATCAGTTTTTTTATCGCTGAGGAAGTCTGACCCTTTGTCCTTGCTTCGAGAAGCTTTCCGAGTAAAATCAATGTTATAATCGTTCCCGCCGATTCATAATATAAATTCATATGATATTCAGGGTCTACAGTCATAGTCATATATGTGGCATACAGGCTATAAAGTATTGCCGCAGAAGCTCCCATTGCTATTAACGAATCCATAGTCGGTGATTTTCTTGCAAGATTTTTAAAACCGTGAATAAAAAAGTCTCTTCCGGCATATATTATCGGCAATGTAAGCAATAACTGGACTATAGAATAAATCACAGCGTTTTTCTTAGGATTTAAAATATCGGGAAGATGTATTCCCATCATATGTCCCATAGAAATATACAATAATGGGATAGCAAATATAACCGATAAAATAAGTTTATTTTTCAAACTTTTTATTTTATCCTCATACATCTGTATTTTCTGCTCTTCGCTTAATGTTTCCATAAGTCCGTATCCGGCACTTTCGACTATTTTTTTTATTTTATCAAAATTATATTTTTTTTCGTCATACTCCACATTGACTTTTTCAGTAGCAAAATTTACGCTCGCTTTTACATTCTCATTTTTATTAAGGGCATTTTCGACTGCTCTTGCACATGAAGCACAACTCATTCCTGTAACATTATAAATACTGTTTTTCATATTTTATTTACACTCCTTTTTCAAGTTTTTTTATAATATTTAATACTGTCTTGTTAATATTGTCCTGACTTTAATTTCAATAATTATATGTTATTTCATTTACAATTCGTGTCAAACTTTTTGTTTACAAGGGTAACACTTTAAATAATTGTATGTCATTTCATTTATTTTTTATTTAGACTATAGTAAAGTACTTTTTACTTATAGTGATACTTTAATTAACTGTATGTCATTTCATTTACCTTTTTCGTTATAAACGCTATTATTCTATACAGCAATTTTCATTATTTCTTTTATGACTGTGTTCCGAACAGTTACATTGTCCCTCTAAACAGGTACACTTTATTTTCTGGGGTGCATTTTCTTTCTTTTTTCTGACAATATTTTCAATATTTTCAAGGTCATTTAGGCTTAATTCGCTGTTTTCCACCAATTCCTTTATCATCTCTCCCACTTTTGTCCTGCAAATCCTGTTAAATGTTTCCATTACATACTGTCCCGCTATTTCCTGCTCTTTATATTCCGTATAGTAAATATATTTGTTTCCTTTCTCCTTTTTTTTGAGAACTTTCTTTTCCAAAAGACGATTTAACAAGGTTTTTACTGTAGTATGTTTCCATTTCATCTTCTCACCCAAGATTTGTGAGACAAATTTACTTGTTACTTCTTTGTTGGCCCACACTACTCTCATTATCTCCCATTCAGCTCCCGTTATATGACAGTTATTAGCTTCTTCCATTTTTTCCTCCATTATTTTTTATATTATGTCATTTTTTTGAAATTTACTCCCTTTAACCGCTCCTTTTTTGTGCTTAAATACTGATAAATCCGATGTAAGTATACTTTTTATTCTTTTATACAAAAAAAATCGACTACGTTTGTAATTTATATAAATAGTTTACAACATTAATCGATTTTTGTCAAGTTATTTTGTTATATAGATAATATTTTTTTACCATTTTGCTTAGATGTACCATTTTTTTTAATTAAAAGATAAAATTCCGAAAGAATAATACCCTGATCAAAATTCTTTTTTTCATTGCCTTTCCTGATTTTACTGATATTTTTTCATTTTTTATGCTTTATTCTATCATACTCACATTAAAGTAAAATGAGAGTTTTTATTTTTTATTTCTCAAAAATATTCTAATTCAGATTTTTCTTATTTGTTTCATATTGTTTCAAGTCTGATGATTTCAGTTTTTCATTGTCATTTTTAAGATTATTTTTTACTATAAACGAATCTGAACAGTTTTTTTCTATTATATTTTTCTTCTGAACGTATAAATCTACCGCTTTCTGTATTTCTCCTGAAATTCTATATTTATCAGCCTTAAACATATACAATCTGCATAAATAACTGTCCTGTTCAGAAATTTTATATTTCTGGCTGTCAGGATTTTCAAAAGCTTCTATTCCTCTGTCAGTATACTCTGCCCATTTATCAGGATTTTTATTGTATGTCGACATTGCCATATAATAGTAACTCATCGGATAATCAGGAAATCCTTCCATTAGATAATTTATTATTCTATCATACATTTCCCTATTGGTATCCGTAGCAGGCATATCTTTAGCATAAAAATCCAAGAGTGCTATATAGTTATCAATATTTTTCCCGTCTTTTTCCAATTTTTCTTTTAATTCTTTTATTTGAGATTTTATTTTGGATTTTTGTTCCTCGGAATAATCTCCTACACCGGAGGATTTTCCAAATATATTTTCATCACTTGTTTTCCCTGAACTTATTTCTTCCAATTTTTTCTTTATTTCTTCTTTTATTTTTTCCGAACCGACATTTTTTTCATTTGCTCCTTCTTTTATTTCAGTTTTCCGATCGGCTTCTTCCTTTGTCTTTTCAGTATTTTTTCCTCCGCAACTCATTACTGCCAATAAAATCACTATGATTAATATCCACTTTTTCATAATTTTTTTCTCCTTCATAAATAAGATTAATAAACCCTTGAAACAGTTTCTTTTATAATCATTTTACTTTAGGTTTTCCTTATTTATATTATATTGTTTTGGATTTTTTGATTTCAGTTCCTCATTTTCTTCTCTTAATCTTTTTAAAATATCTTCTCCGCTTTTATGTTTTTTTATAATATCTTTTTTCTGTAAATACAGGTTTATAGCTTCCTGTTCCATTGAAGACTCACTGTACATAAGTATCTCTATTATATACAAGTTTGCTATACCGTTTTCTTTTATTGCCGGCGTTATTTCAGGATATTTTTTTATGTCAGCCCTTTCATAAGCCTTTATTGCTGCTTCTGCATACGCAAATGCTTCATTATACTTTATTTCTCCCATTAATTTCATTGCCATATAGGAATATCCGTCAGGATAATCAGGAACATTTCTTATTAAATCTTCCAATGCCGCTTTATACATTCCTGCATTTCGGATTTTATTATAAAAATATATAAGTTTCATATGATTTTTTGGATTCTTTTTATCTTTAGCCAGTATTTCCTTAATTTTATTCAATTCCGCTCTTTCTTCTCTGCTCAGATTTTTCAGTTGCTCTTCATAATATTTTCTTTCAGAATTATTCATATCCTGTATCATCTTTGCCATATCTTCTTTCTGTTTCTGTACTGTTTTCTGACTACCTTTTTTATTAGTTTGGCTGTAACCGTTATTTCCGAAATTTAGCATCAGTAACAGTACCCCTATTGTAATAAAAATTTTTCCCCTCATTTCTACTCATTCCTTTCATTTTATTATCTATTTTCATTTAAAAATTTCTAATTTTATCTTCAGCCTTCTAAATAATATAAAGCAAAGAAAGGTAAGAACCACACTATCTTGCCCCATATTCCCGTTATCAATAGACAGAGAATTTTTAATTTTTTATCATATTTACCTAAAAATACAAATGTTCTTACTGCATATGAAATTACATTTGAAAACATAATCAATGAGAATATTGGAGATTCTTTCGCACCTGATAATACAGCTATTGAAAGTAAGGACATGGCTACGGAACAAAATGATAAAAAAATATCCGTATACACCATTATTTTCTCAAAATTTTTTTTTATTAAAAATATACTTACAATTATTTCAGGAATCATAAGCATACCTGCCACAGTAAAACCTGCTAAAAATATCCACCCTGTTCCTGTCTGCATTTTTCTCAACTCCTTTAACATAATTATTAATTTACATTTATTCAGAATTTTTCAGAGTTTTCAAATTTTCATCTGTTTTTTCCGAATTATTTTTTATTTTAATAATAAAAGCTCCTTTTTTTTGAAGAATAGCATAAGCTATTGCCAATACTCCAAATTCATAAATATAAAATAATACTTTTGTAGATTCCCAAAATATTTTATATAAAAAATATAAACACATATAATATCCGAAAGCTACAATTATTCCTGCTATGATTGATGTTTTTATTACTTCTTTACTATTAAAAATTATATCTATTTCGGCTCCTTCTTCACCTATGTTTATCTTTTTTACAGGTCCTTTTGAAAGTATACTTGCATATGTCCTCAAAGTGTGTTCTCCCGGATTTGTATCCAGCGTCAGAGAACAGCTAGGTGGAATTTCAATTTTTTTGCCATCCAGTTCCACTTTTATTGTTTTCGTTTTTGCTATTGCTATCTTTCCATATCTTTTAACCGTATCATTTAAAATTAATTTCGCCATTTTTTTACTTCCTTTTTAATATATCCCTTCTATTCCATATTTTAGGAATATGATTATAAACATAATATCCGTCATTATTATCGAAAATATTTTAATCGGTAATACTGCCAATGGAGTCTTTATCCATTTTTTTATATAGAAAATAATTACCAATATTATTTTTAAAGCTATCATTATATAAACCGCTATTAAATTATTATTTGATAATGTAAAATACACATCTATCAGCCAACTCCAAATTAATAGAAATGTTATTCCCATTACAATCATCATAGACTTTATTACTTTAACCGCATTTTTATTTTCTTTGAAAATTATTCCTAAAACTGCAAGTAGTGCCAATCCGATAAGTGTAACAAAAACTAAAGCAGCCATTTCTCTACCTCCTATAATAAATAATTTTAT
>CALIJH010000023.1 GCA_938017765.1 uncultured Leptotrichia sp. | reverse complement strand
TGGAGATAAAAAACAAGCTAAAAAGTATTTTGATGAGTTTACAAAAAAATATGGTGGGAAGAAACAAGGAAAGTATAAAAAAAGGAGTTATATCTTCTGATAATTTAAAATCCCCCAATAATATAAAAAATGCTGATAATATAAAATCTTCGGATAATCCTGAACTGCACAATAAATATGACAAAGTAGTTAAAGAAAAGGATAAATCGGAAATATATACTGAAAACTTTGAAAAAGCATTTAAATTTACATCTCAAATAGAAGGCGGATATACAGAAATAGGAGGGGAAAAAATAAACTATGGAATTACAGAAGAAAAAGCCGGAAAGTATGGTTATAAAGGTAATATGAACAATATACCTTTAGAAACGGTAAAAAATATTTATAACAAAGAATATTATCAGAAAAATAAACTTGATAAAGTCAAAGATGCAGGAATTGCTTTAACAATATTTGACAGTGTAATTTATGGAGGAGTTGAGGGAATAAAAAGAGCTCAACGTGCATTAAATTTGATAAACGGAAATAACAATCTGGCTATAGACGGCATAATTGGGAAACATACATTGGCGGAATTAAATAATACAGATATCAAAAAATTTCTAAAAATCTATAATCAGATTGAACTGGAAACATATTGGGATACAATAAGAGAGAGAACGCCGAGATTGCAAAGTTTGTTTAAAGATATAGTTAAAAGAGTAAATAAAAGAGAGGACTATGTCGAAAAAAACTTAAGAAACGCAGATGAAAAAGAGATAATAAAAAGAATAATAGATCCTTATGGCAGTCTAATAAAAGATAAAAAAGAAGATAAGAAAACAGAGAAAAATAAACAGATATCAGTCAGAAAGAATATTGAAGAAATAAAAAAAGAATTTTCTTCTCAGGGAAAAACTGGCGTAAATGAGAACGTAAAAAATGAGAATATAAACAATAAAAAAACTAATACAAGATAAAATAACAATAGGAAGCAGAGAGTGATTTTAATGAAAAAAGTAGTGTCGATAATAGCAATAGTAGCAGTGTTAGGAGCTATCGGTTTTTTTGCGGGAAGTAAATTAATAAAAAGTACAAATAAAAATGCAGGAAACAAAACAGTTCAGACAGAAGAAAAAGCTGTTGACAGTAAGAATGTTGATAACAGTAAATCGGGTAATTATGCAGCAGATCTGGAAGAAAGAATGAAAGAATACAATGAAAAAGAAGAAGCAGGATTTTCAGGTTCAACAGATGAAATGGCGAATGCAGCACTGGAAATAGAAAACGTATGGGACCAGGAGATGAATAAAGTTTATGATTTGCTAATGACAAAATTGCCTGAAAATGAAAAAGAGAAATTACGTATATCTCAGGAAGACTGGGGTAAAAAAATGGAAGAAGAAGTTAAAGAAGCGGAAAAAGAAGCCGACGGAGGTTCAGTAGCAATTTTGTTGGAAATTGGAACCAGATTGGATTTAAAAAAAGAAAGAACGAGAGAATTGGCAAAAAAATATGATGAACAGAATAAATAAAAGTAATATTGTAAGTCATAAAAGTGGGCGAGAATAAAGATTTGGAGGCGTAAAGATGGAATTATTTGATGAGGATACTTTTAATACCGATTTGATTGATGCCGGTACAAAAAAAGTAAAAGAAGAAAATGGATTTTTTTCGAGTTTGGAAGACTCTATTTCAAACGGTCTTATAAAAGGTTTAAGCAATCTGATTTCAGACAGTGGGATGTTTAACAAAATTGTCGATGATATACCTGAAGAAAGAAAGGCTATCAGAATCGATAGAGGGAGAATAGAAAGAGGCGATAAGGCTGAAAATAACAGTAGAGCTGAAAATAAGGGCAGAGTTGATAATAGTAGTGATAAATCTTCTCAAAAAAAAGGTAAAATTGGGAAAATTTTAGAAAAGATTATTAGTTTCTTTAAAGGTAATAAGCATAAAAAAAAGGAAACAGTAAGTAATGAAGATACAAATACGCTCATAAATAATCAAAATATGGAAATTGTAAATCTGAAAAAAGAAAATGAGATGCTTAAAACTCAGCTGTCCAAAAATTCCGAGAGAATGGAGAAATTAATAGACATACTTATAGATTATGTGGATAGAAACCAAGAAAAAACGGAAAAAGAAAATACCAATATTCCAAAAAGTTTTAAAGCAGAGAAAAAAGATTTGCATAATATGTAAAAATTGAAATAGACTGTCTCATAAAAAATATTCAGTTTTACAAATTTTGTGTATTTTATTTTTTATAAGTCTTATAGAAAGTAATGATTTATAGCTTATAAACAGTTTTTAATTGCAAAAAAATGGTTTTATCGGAATATCTTTTTTAGAATATAAACATAAGGGAGTAGATTTATGGAAAAAAGAAATGGCTTTTATATTATAGAAAGCCTTACAGAAGAAGAATTAAAAGAAAGTTTTGAAAGATTGAGAAAAAAAGTAATAAAAATTCTTGCCGATTTTAGAAAAAACAATAATCAAAATATTAGGGCAGAAGAATTAAGTTATACTGCAGAAAAATTTATAAAAATTGATATTGACGGAATTTTCAGCTTTGAAGGAAAGTATTTAAAAGAATACAATTTTGATATGGAAAAGAGTTTTTATGGGAGCAATATAAAACTTTTGGACATCACATTTAATAATCCTGTAACAGGAATAAATACAGTTTTTGAACTTGTAATAGATGATATGAAAGAATTTACTAAAAAGTCCAATCTTGTTTATAAAGACGATATAAATACTAATATAATTGATGATTTTGTCAGTTTTATAGATTATTATCTTTTATTAATCATAGATAATTACAGTATGCTCGAATTTAATTGTTTACGAATAAGAAAATATGGAAGCTTGATACAGATTGGAGCGGAAAATAGACCGGAAATGACAGACGATTATAAATTGGCGTCTTCTATGAATTTCTTTGGAAGCGAAAATAAAAAAAGATATTATTCTTTAGAGGAGATACAGGAATTAAAACTTCTTGATAACACTCCTTATGAAAATTTCAAAATAGAAAATAGAGAAATCAGTCATTAGAAAGATGTGATTGTAATGAAGTTATATATATTACCGACAGTACTTATAATACTGGAAATAACCTTTTTTCTTTATACTATTTCCAAAGATTATAATGAACGTTTCAGAGAAACGGCGCAACGGATGAAAGAAAAAATTATAAAAAAGACAAAGCTTGATTTAAATACCGAATTAAAAGATTTTTCCAGAAGAGATTATATTATCCTTCTCGGTATTTTCGTTTTCACAATTTTTCTTGATGATAGAATGGCTGCAACAATTTTAGTAACAGTATTTATGATTATTCTTTTAAGATTTAGAATACCATACGAAAAGTTTGAAAAGATATTCATAAATTATAAACCGTCCCTCAAAAAATATAATATATATTTACTCACTCTCCTTCTGATACAAATAATTACAATAGCTTTGACGGTACTATTGGCAGGTTAGGGGGTAGATTTACGGATGTCGGACCTGATACTGAAAATAAATTCGGAAAGTTATAATTACAATATGATTGACATTGTTTTTAAGAAACTGTCCAACAGGATAATTGATATAAAACTTGATACTGTAAATGATACAAAAAATAAAAGCAATGTAATCGAAAGTACTTTTTCACTAAATACCAATGGTTATAATATAAATGTAGAAAGCAGAATTTTTTTACATCTTTTCATTTTCAGTTATTTTATTGAGCTTGAAACCAGTGAAAGTGAAGCAGTTTATAGAAAAGTTTTAAACTCTTTTATCAAAGGAGCGATAGAATATTATGAAAGGGAGTTGAAAAGAACTGATAACATATATTCTGAAAATAAAAACAGATATAAAATATATAAAACCTTAAAAAGTCTTTTGGAGATTTCTGAAAGTGTTTTTTATAGGCTTATCAGTGATATTCCAAAAAATATAAGGGAAAATATATTAAAAAAGACTGTTTCAAAATTTAATTCCCTAAATAGGGAACTTGACGGTATAGTCAGAGAAAAAAGCTCCATTAATACGAGGATTGAGAAAAGCTATAACATAATAGAGAAAATATTTGAGACGGACATAATTCAGGAACTTAAAGAATACGAATTGGAAGAGGTAAATATAAGGGAATATCTTCTGAAAATAGTCGAAGATAGTGTTAAGGCGATATATACTTGCATAATTCTTGATAGGGGGAAAAGTAGAGAAAATTTTAAAATAATTTTTAATGAAGACGCATGGTTTTTATATTTTTTCAGCCTGATTTTTTCCACTTATAAGGAAAAAGGGATTAATCTTCTAAAATTAAGCGGAAATACTGATTTTATGGAATTTGGAGCAACTACGGACATTGTAAATAAGACTGTAGAAAAGTTTATGGAAGAAAATGAATTGAAAGAAGTAAAGAAAGAACTGGAACCTGAAATTTTCTATCTTCTTTTGGGGACAGGCTATAATGAAAAAGCTATATACAGTACAGAATATAGAGATGAGAACTATGAGTTTGAAATATATCCTGTTGATGAAAATGGAAACGGAATATTTGATAAAGGCTTTAAAGTTTGCAGATTAAACAAAGATTTTTTGATACCTGATTTTGTAGATATGGTTCTTACGAGTGATAATAATAATCTTAAAAGATACGTTACTAATTTTGTTGAAAAATTTGATATAGCTATAGAGGAAATTAATAGTTCCGACTATTTAACGGTAGACATAGAAACAGCTTTAAACAATATGTTTGTAACTCTTGAAGAAAATATGAGAGAAAAATATAATGAAATAAAGACATTATATGATAACAGTACAAAACAGCAGAAAATAGATATAATAAGAGAAATAATGAATATTATGGCAGAAAAAGTCAATATTAATCTCAACAGCAGAAATAGCCTGATAAAAAATTATAAAACTGTAAATAATTCTCTAAAAAATAAAATGAATTGCGAAGTTCAGATAGGCAAAACCGAAATAAAAAAAGACAGTATATACATATCACATAATTTGACAGATACGGAAAGAATAAAAAATGAAGAAATAATGATAAAGATTTTGGAAACGGATTTTCAGACAGTTCAGGAAATAAAAAGTATATATCGGGCTGATATTGATGAAATTGGGGAAAAGAAAAACGATACTGTCAAAACTCTCAAAGATAAACTGATAGAAAAATATAAAGAAAAAAGCAAAATTTTTATAAAAATAGATATGGGAGCTGATATATACGAAAGAGACGAAATTCCTGAATTTGTAATACATTCAAAGATATTTTTCTATCTAATTACATACAGTAAAATAAAAAGCAACAGCTATTTTCTTGGATTAAAAGAAAAATTCAGAAAAATATATTTCAGTGTTGTAGCCGACATAATATATATGCTTAATATGAAAGACAGCTCTTTGGTATACAATCTGAGTTTTTTAAAAGAATATGACTATCTTGGGGATGTTTTTGAAGATATTGAAAGTTATTTTCTTTCCTTATATTTAAATAACGAAAAAAATATAGAAAAAATAAATTTTAAAACATTAAGAGAAGCCGAGAATTTACTAAATGTTTTCAAAAATGCTCTAATAGACGGTTATTTATATTATAAAGATAACACTGATTATTTAAAAAATAATAATAATATTTCCGAAAACAAAGAAATTGATATAAAATCAAGAGAAATATTAAATTATCTGATTGAGTCTTTAAATTTCAATGAAATATTTGTTTGAAAATATGCTTATATAAACTTATGAAATAGCCCTAAATTAAAATACGTAATAAATATAAAAAAATTTTTTTTGAGAAAATATATGTTTGTATTAATGATATTTAAATTCTTAATGTTAAATATTAATAAGAAAATCTTATCTTGATTGTTAGCGAACTGGGGTTTTTAAGTAATATTTGAAAAATTAAAATTTAGCATTATTAAAGCGTAAGACAATAAATAAGATGTAGAAAAATATTTAAAGCAATTGTTTTAAGTTTCCAAAAGTGGTATAATTCAAATATAATATAATTGAAAGAAAAAGGAAAGGAAAGAACGGATGAAGAATAAGCTCGAATTATTTATTGAAAATAAGCACAGTGAACTTAAAAAAGTGATGAGTGATACTAAAATCTCTAATTTTCTCGAAAAGAATGAACTGGACGAAATTTATGATGACAGATTTCTGGAAGACAAATTACTTGTTATGAAGTTTCTTGAGATACTTCTCTGTATGTACTTTCAACATAAAGGGGAAAAAGTTATTATGAAAACAAAGATTGACAGACTTGAAAAAGAAATTGATGAACTGAAGAAAAAAAAGAGAAAGTAAAAGTAAGTGAAAGAAGGTAAAAGAAAGAAAGGATAAGAAATGACTCTTGTAGGAGAAATTTTTTTCGGTAACGAAAAAATAGATTTTCTGTTCGTAATGGGGGTGTTCGGAAGAAAGAATGTTTACGTTAAAAATAAAGGAAAAATGTATGATTTACGTTATCTTGCCGATATGTTTAAAAGTAAAAAGATAATTTCGGCTGTAAAAATATACTATGATTCAGGTATGTTTGAAGAGCACGCGAAAAAAGTTTTGGACGGTACGGAAACAGAGCCATATATATTTAAATTTATAGACCTTATTATAAAAATGAAACTGTCCGATATAGTTAAACATAATTCAATAATAACGAAAATAACGGAATTGGAAGCGGAATTTGATGAAGAAAATGATACATTTTTTATAACGGCAATAACAGGCAATAAAATAATACATAGAGATGAAAATAATATCCGCTTTTTTTATCGCAGAATAAAATTGGTACTTGGCTATTACAATTCGGATTTAAATAAAATTATAAATCTTGTAGGTTCATATATAGATTTAAAAAAAGAATATAAAATAATAGATATATCAGGAAAAGAAAGTTCCGGCTGTTTCGCTGAAAAAAGGGAAAAAACACTGTTAAATTTTAAAAATATAGGGTTTATTTCTGTTGAACATAACAGAATTATCGACAATACGGTGAAAGAAAAACTGTATGAAGAAATAGAGGACAGATTGAGCGGGATTATAAGAGGCGAGATGCTGAAAAAACTGGTAGAATATTAAATATAAGGAAGGGAATTTATGAAAAGATTAAAATTGGGAATAGGAGCATTATTAATTTTTACAACGCTAAATGTCTATGCAAAAACATCTTTTTCAGTAAAAGTTGAAAATCAGTCTTTTGAGACTGTCCAACCGTTACCTGTTTTCAAGAATGAAGTAATGGAAGGAGCAAATTCGTATACTGTAAAAGTATTGAAAGCAGACGAGATAACACAGGATTACTACACTTTTAAAAAAGACATAGTAGTAAGAAATGATTTGTATACTTATCCTACTACGAAATTCGAAAATGCAAATCTGAAAAATGCTGAAGATGAGAACTCCATACACTTTATAAATAATGTATATTTTAGAAAAGGTGCAGTAATAAATTTGAGAACAAATGTGGAAAAAAATCTGGGAGATTTTATAAATTTTGAAGATATCTCTCTTGAAGAAAATGAGCTTTTTGTTGATATAGCGGACAGCTCTCAAGTGCCGAGATTTTTAAAAATACCTTTGTTTGTAGTACCCGGAGATGAAACTACGATGAATGATTTAAATATAAGAATGATAAAACCTCTCAAGATAGGCGAAGCGGAATACGCTCTTAAAAGGGAATATGCAGGAAACGGTAAAGTGCTTTATTTTATAGAACCTCTCTATAAAGATGAAGAAACGGCACAAAAATATGCACTTATGGAAAAAAATTATACAGATGAAAGATATGGAAATAAAGAATTGCCTCAGACGGCACTTATAAGAGAAAAAATAACGACGTTTAAAGAAAAAGGAAAAAACTTTATTTATACGAGTAATATTATAGATTTATTTATCAGATAGGAGAAAAAATGAGAAAAATTATATGGACTATGGCAGCAATAGTGGCAGTTAATATATCTTATGCAAAAATAAAATTTAAACCTGCTGTATCTCCTATATCCCGAACATTTACAACGGCAACTACTGAAAATGCTAAAAGTGTTCTTGATAAATATCTTTCCGATTTTGAGTTTAAAGATAAAAAATACAGACTTCTCACTACTGATGATAACGTAACTTATGATTATATAAGGGAAAAACTCGGGAGATACAGCAATATAGGAGTGTTATTTATTCCGAAGAGTAAAAGGATAATTTGTCAGAAAGAAAGATATGGAATTACTTCAGTTTTCTTTGGAAATGGCGGGCAGGTTGATACTATCACAAGAAAAGACGGAATTTGTACTAAAAAATCCGCTGAAAGAGTTCTTACACTTCCGGGAAGAGTGGATATGTCAGAAATAGAAAGTCTGAGTATAGATTTTACTGACAAAGTTTACATAGATAAAAAAAATGCTGAAAAAATATTTAAATAAAGGAGTAGAAAATGAAAAAGAGACCGATTTATTCATCCCTTATGGACGAAATGGAGATAATGGGAGTACCTTTGACTACATTTAAAGTTATAATGGGATTTACAGGTATACTTTATCTGTTTACACGTAATTTTATGTGCTTTGTAATTGCAGCAATTTTAATGGTAATAAGCCGTCTTATATGTTTTACGGACACATATAGAATTGATTTGTTATTTAATCATTTGAGAGAGAAAGACAAACTTGACGCATAAATGTGTCTAAAAAATATAAAAAAAGTAAAAAAGGAGAAAAAATTATGAGACGGGCTACTCTATCTGTATTAATCGGTATAATCTCAGCCAATGTAATGGCAGATGAATTTTTTCTCGGGGGAGGTTATGACTTTTACAGAAAAGGAAATAATGGAATTAAAAAAATAGAACCGGGATTTAAGATTAAAGCTGAATGGCTCCCTTTTGAAAATAAAAATTTTAAAATGGGATTAGGTATAGCTCACGAATTCGGCTTTAAAGCAAAGATTGACGGGACAAAAACAAAATTGGGAAAAGCAACTCCTGTATATGCGGTGATTAAACCTGAATGGGAAACAGGCAGCGAATGGAAAGTCTATAATAAATACAAATTGGGCTGGTCATTTAATTCAGGAAAAGAATATCGGAATACAGACAGAACAATTATAAAATCAGGTTTTAAATCAGGACTTTATGCGGGAATAGAAGTAGGTGCAGAATGGAAAAATTTCTCTTTCGGACTTTCCTACGATATGAATAATAAAAAACATCAGGTAGGACTTGTAGTGGGATATGTGTTCAGTAAAGAAAAATCATATAAATCCCTGACTACTGCTCCTGTAAGACAAATAAAAATTTATGAAAGTCCTGTTCAGGATATTCCCGTCAGGGAAGTACCCGAAACGAGACCGGCAGTTATTAGAGTGAGAAATCGGAGAGAAGAGGCTCCGCGTAATTTGGATAATAATCTGAACAATGAGAATATAAACAATGATAGTTCTGATAACAACAGTTTGGATAACAGTGATTTAAAGAATAGTAATTTAAAAAATAGTAACCCGAACAATATCAATCTAAACAACAGAAATTCAAGTAATAATGATTTGAACAAACATAATTTAAAGAATAGTAATTTGAAAAATAGTGATCCAAACAATATCAATTTAAATAACAATAATTTGAACAATAAAAATTTAAATAGTAATATTGATGATAAAAATTTAGGAATAGATGAAAGCCTAAATAATAATAATCTTAATAACAATAATTTGGAAAACAGTTCAAAAATTAACAACTCAAAAATTAAAGAAAAAGAAACAACAGAGAAAAAAACAGGAACGGATTATAGAGGCTGGTTCAGTTTTGATGAAGAAATAAATAAATAATAAGAATATACCATAAATAATATAAAGAAAAAAGGAGAAAGAAAAATGCGAAAAGTTAAAAATATATTGACAGGAGTATTATTATTAGCAGTAATGGCACTTCCTGCAAGTGCGGCAGCTAAAAATAAATATTTAAGCGGTGAAGCTGTATCAAAAATGCAGGTAAAAAAATTAATATCAGGGAAGCAGGACGCTATTAAAAGGGTAGCTACAACTTTTGATTTTTATACGGACAGTATTTATGATGTATACGTAACACCGGATTTTGTAACTATGATAAAATTTGAACCTGATGAAAATATAGTGGCTGTAATAGGGGGAGATAACACAAACTTTGAAATGGAACAGGAATTTGGGGGATCGGATAATTCCATTTATCTTTTCATAAGACCTACTGATATAGACATAACTTCAAATGTAAATGTAATGACAAATAAAAGAATTTATATGTTCAATCTTTATTCCACTTTGGAAATATTCAATCCTTTAGTAAAATTCAATTATCCTGCCGCAGGAAATGTCATGAAAGCGACAATCGGAAGAAACGGAAACAGAGTAAACAATACACCTGACAATAAAAATGGTATAATGGTGGATATAGATAAAATGGACTCCAATTATTCCATATCAAACAGAAATTTACCTTTTGCACCTACACAAGTATTCACTGACGGTGTAAAAACTATAATAATAATGCCTAAAGATATACAGGAAGCTCCTGTAATAATGGTTAAGGGTGTAGGAAGCAAAGAATTTGAGGTAGTAAACTTTGAATATGAATTTAATAAAATAATTGTACATAGAAGAATTACAGAGGCTGTCCTCAAATTAGGAAATAAGCAGGTTATAATAAAACACAGATAAGAAAGGAAACGGTTATATGTATAATAATAATGGTAATAATCGGGATTATGATGCGGATATAATGGCTGATGATGCCGATGAAATCGAACTTTTTGATGAAAATGACGATATAGGGGATATATCTGACTTTGAAGATGAACAACAAAACAAATCAAAAAACAGATTCTCTTTTGGGGCAAATAATAATGGAAATAAAGAAAAAAAACCTCTTGATAAGAAAAATCTGATGATAATGCTTGGAGCATTAGGAGTGCTTCTAATACTTGCACTTCTTGCTATACCGGGAATGATAAAAAAATCTGCTGAAAAAAATCAGACGGAAGACCCTAATAAAAAAATTGCGGAACAGCCTGTATATACAGGAGAAGCTGACCAAAATACAGTAGAAGCGGGAAACCTGAATGTAGGAGATGCTCAGAATAATATGATAAATGTGAACGAACCGTGTGATACCGCAAATCCTAATAATCCTGCTAATATTAATAACCCTAATTGTGCCAATGTACTTCCTAATCAGGCACAAAATCCGAATATTCCGAATGTGGCAGGACAGCAGGTTCCGCTAAACCCAAATCAAGGATATTCGACTTCTATGATACAGGAAATCCCTGAACCCTATAAACCTGAACCTTATCAACCAAGGGATATAAAAAAACCGTCATCCGGCTCAATGAACTCAATGTCAAAAGGAAGTGAAAATTCGTCAAACGGTCGTTTGAACGGACAAAATGGAAATGAAGGAAATAACGGCAAAGGTTCCGGACAACAGACAGCACAGAACGACGGTAACGGAGGAGTATCCCAGCAGCAGGCAAGAACAAGAAAGTACCGTCAGACAGCTGACGGAGTAAATACATTTTATCTCCAGCAGGGAAGCTACATACCTATAGCTATAACTACACAGATGAATAGTGATAATGCTTCATATTTTATGGCGATAGTATCGGAAAATGTATATTCAAAAGACGGAAAGCATAAAATACTTATACCTATGGGAAGTAAACTGATAGGAAATTATATGGCTTTAAAAAATAATAACGATACAAGAATGTTTATGATGGTCGACAAGATAATACTTCCTAATAACAGGATAATAGAATTTGACAATGCCAATATAGTGGACCTTAAAGGAGAAATAGGTGCGAGAGGACAGTTAAACAGAAAAATCCTGCAACGTCTTGGAAAAACCCTACTTGCTTTATCATTTAGTGTTGCGGATGTCGCATTGCAATATAGAAAGGCAAAAGTTGCTGCGAGAAATGCTGACAAACTTTCAAGGGTCAGATGGGAAGATCTTATAGATGACCCTGTGGATTCTGTAAAAGATACTATGGAAACAGTGGATAAATCATGGAATTCTGTAAAAAATCGTATAAAAATCCCTGTAGGAACAAGATTGAATGTGCTTACAGGAAATGAAATTGTCCTTGAAGAATATAGAACACGTGTTTATTAATAGTTTTTTGTAATAATTGTTTTACAGTTATTACAATGATTAGAGAAAAAACTTATAAAAATATGTAAGATTAAAAATAAATATATTAAGATTGGGGGTATAACCGTTATGACTGACATAAGAAAAATTACAGCGATATTTCTTCTTATATGTCATATTGGAGCTTTTTCCATAACTACTACAACAAATGCTCTTTTGGATGCACAAAATGCTGAAGAAAATAACAGGACATATAATCAGGTTGAACAGATGAACAGACAGGCTAATGATGATCCCGTTCTGTTCAATATAGGGTCAATTATGTCAACTGCGGCGGCAGGGAGTGCTTTATATGGTCTTGAAAATAAACTGAGCGGGTCAATTAAAGGAGTGGGTTCATCATCGGGACTTTCTTCCGGTAATGATACAAATTCCAGTCCTTCGACATGGAATAAAACTAAGTTAAAACCTTGGCAGATAATACTTGTTGTAATATTTATGGCAAGGGAATTAAGAGAATTGAAAAAAGGCGGAGGAGGGAACGGCTCGATAAATAATCCGAATTATGAAAGTTCCCCTATCGGTAAAATAAAAAATTCCAATGACATAAGAGGTCAAATAATAGTAAATATGTTTAAAATCACAGGAAATATTACAGATAATGTTGGACGTACTCTTTCAAACGTTTTAGCAGTCTTTCTGCTTCTTATGGGAACTTTGGAGATACTTATCGGTATACTTAAAGGTGTAACCGACTCCGGTACCGAAGAGCCGAAGTCGATATTGATAATCTTAAAAGATATGTTTCCTCAGTTAATGGTTATGGGGACATTACTTCTGTTACTCGCCAACAGTTTTTTCTGGAATTTTTATACAGGACCGTTATTTAATATTTCAGTAAAAATAGGCAGTATGCTTTCAGGACAAAAATTTGATATGTATAACTTACCTGATTATATAGGAAAACTTTTTAACGCTCCTTTTGCTATTATAGCTTCAGGAGCGGCAATGATGTTCAGTGCGAAAAACGTAACAAACAGTATACTTCCGACTGTAATATTATTTTCGGGACTCATACTTTTATGGTTCTGTTTGAAAGCAGCGATTGAAATATTGACAGTGTTGGTAGATTATCTGATTATAGGTTGTTTCACTATGGTAGTTATGCTTTTTATGGCTCTCAGAATTACAAAGAATATGGGTTCAGGAGTTATAAATGCTATTTCAGGTGCCATGGTAAATGTTATTGTTATGTTCACTCTTATAGGTTTTGCTTTCAGTAATATTGATAAACTTAATGTAAAAATAGGTCTGGATATTAATAAACTTCTCAATACAATAATAACTATCTTTATTATAAACGCTCTGCTTAGTCAGATAAAAACAATAGGAAGTTTCTTAAATTCAGGAAGTGCGGCATTTATTCCGGGAAGTAAAATGATAGACGACGTTACAGGTGCGATAACTAAAATGACAACAGCAGGAAATTTCATAAAAAATTTCACTCAATCAGGCGGTTCATTGACGACTGCATTATCAGAGACTATGGGAAAACCTTTTGGCGGATCCGATGAAGGTAAAAAAATGAGAGATATCCGTACGGCTGCAAATAAAAACGTAAGAAATGCTAAAAACAGTAACAGTTCTTCAGGTTCAGGAAAAGATAAGAGTTCTTTCAAAGTCGGAGGCGGAACGGTAAATGTTAATAATAACGGTAATAAACAAGGAAAGAAAAAATATACTGCGGAACAAATTGGAAAGTTTCTGAAAGGTGAAAGTACACCCGGAGCTTGGGAAGCAGATATGCCAAATTCAGGACCGTTTGTAGCACTCTTTGAGAAAATGTTCCCTGAAATAGCTAGAAAGATAGATGAAGATGGAGCTGAATATGAAGCAAAAAAACAACAGAAATATATGAGACAGCCTGAACCTGATACAGTTGAGGAAAATGATGAAGGATAAAAAATAGAAAAAAGGAGAAGAAAATTGAAAAAAGCATTGCTGATTACATTCGTTATTTCATCTTTTGCTTTTTCCAGCGGAATGAGATTTACAATGGAAAAAGATAGGAAAGTTCAAAACAGACAGGAAAATACAGCAACAAAAGATGTAGAAAATAAAGAAGATTCTGATAGTTCCGCTTCGCAGCGTAATTATGAAAAAGGGGACGGGGATGTAAAAGCAACAAAGGAGAAAATAAATACCAACTTTAATTTTAGAGGCTCAAGGTCAAATAAATACAGTATGTTGAATAACGCACTTAACAAACTGATAAGCGAATCAAATACTTACCTTGGAATACCTTATCTCTGGGGAGGAACTACCAGAAGAGGTCTTGATTGTTCGGCTTTTGTAAAAAACGTATATTCCAGTATAGGAATTGTACTTCCGAGAGTGTCGAGGGATCAAGCGAGAGTAGGTAGAAGTGTAAGCCTTATGTCTGCAAGAAAAGGAGATTTAATATTTTTTGAAACTGACCCTGAAAGACCTGATACAGTATCACATGTGGGAATGTATATAGGAAACGGAAAAATGATACATGCTTCCAGTGCAAGTAAAAAGGTAATAATCGTTCCACTTAATCAAGGATATTTTATGTCTAAAATGGTAGTAATAAAAAGAATAATAGATATATCCTGATAAAAGAAGGGAGAAAAATGGGAAAAGGGAGAAAAAAAAATGCAGATGAAAAGTTCCTGAAATATTTCAGGAATACTTTTTTTATAGATAGAAGCACTCTTATAAACAGTTATGATGAAAATGACATTGATACGGAATATAACTTTGAGCTTGAAAAAAGTGGAGATATAAAAAATATATTCAAAACAATAAATAATTCTTTTAACAAAGAAAAATATCAAGAAATAGAAGCTCTTTTCAGAAAAAAGGATATATTATCAAAAAATAAAAATATTGAAGACAGAAACCTAAAAGAAGATAAAGAAAATTTATCCAATTTTGAAAAATCAGAAAAATCGGATAAACAAAATAAGAATTCAGAAATTGACAGTTTGCAGAAATTATACGATAAAAAAGAAGATATTTCAGAAATCAATCTGAAAAATATAACTGATATTATAAATAATACAGATCCATATGAACTTTATGATGTGTTAAATGAAGATACTGATACACTGAACAGAGTAAATCTTGCCAAAAATATGGAATATATAAATTTAGCACACAATTATGAAAAAAAATGTCAGGAAATAAAAAATAATGAAATATTGGGAATACAGAATTTTTATTCGTCAGGTTCAGCTATATTCAATAAAATCTTTTTTGAAGAGTTTGTATCGGATATTTTTAAATATGGAATAGGAAAAAGACTGAATAAATATTTCTCCCCTCTTGTAAATCTGCCAAAGAAAATGCTTTTTGGAGAGGGTTCTCTGGAAAATACAATAGATACGGTACTCAAAGTAAATAAAGATGAAAGAATGTCCGAAATAATAAAAGATGACAAGGACTTTAAGTCTGAATATGAAAATGTAAAAACAGTTATGAAACAAGAATTTTATCATACAAATCTTGATGAGATAAATGAAATAAATAAAGTAAGGAAAAATTTCAGAATAGGAACATTGGATAATTATATCGAAACTTTGAGTTTTAATTCCAATCATTATTTAAAAGAGTATAAGAAATTGGAACCTTTCCTTAAAAGATATAATATAAAAAAAATGACAAAAAGAAATCTGAAAAATTTATATGAAGATAGAGACAGATTATTTAAGGATTTGGAAAAGAAACTTGGGGAAAAACTTTCCGATACTACAAAAAATTTAGTATTGAATGAAGTAATAATAAACAGTTATATGGAAAAGAAACTTACCGGAAAGACATATATTGTGATTGATGAAATAAAAAGCCCATTTTTCGGATTAAAAGTACCTTTTATAAAGGGAAAAGTAGATATTGACCTTATTTATTCAGGATTTGACATACTTAGCAGACAAAGTAGAAATGAAATTGTAAAAACTGCAAAAAAATTTGCCGATAGAAAAACAAGAATTGTAAATCAGCTTATAAAAAACTACAGAAATGTTTTTAATTTTAATGATAAACAGGGAGAAATCAGAGATTTATTACTTGATGATATAAAGCTTGAATTGGATGAAAAAACAGTTGATAAAATTACGGATTTTGAAAAATTGGAAAATATGATCAATCAAAGTTCAGCAAGCTTTGTTTTAAATAATATAAATTATGAATTTAAATCAAGATTTGATGTAGCTATTATAAAGACTGTTCTGCCTTTTATAGAGAAGAATCCTGCCAATAAAGAAAAAATAATTTCTTATTTGAATAAGAATTCAGTAATTGCGGGAAGCAAGCAAATTTATAATTATGATTTTGAAGAATTTTACCGTAATATTTCTTCCAATCCCAAATTTAAAATAGATAAAGCTGACCTGCAAAGATTGGATAGAAATAAAAATCAGATTGGCAAAATGTTGAAACAAGGTATTCCCGTTACAAAAATTGTGGATAAATATAAATTTATAGATATAGGTAATATGATTTTTGTATTAAATGTATTCAAGGAAAATCTTAATGCGAGCCTCGATAATGGAATTTTTAAAAATAATCTGAACGGAAGAAATAAGCCTAATGGAAGATATAACGAAGAAAGTCTTGATTTTTCCTTTAGAGACAGTTTTTTTGAAGAGAAACCCGATTTGGAAATTTTGAATGGTCAGAGTAGCTATATTCAGAGTAAAGCTGCAGAATTTTCTAAAATTATAGAAGAAAATCAGGAAAAAATAAATGCTTTCAATCTCAAAAATAATGAAATATTTACTGAAAATTTTGACAATACGGTCCATGATAAAAACAATATAAATCTTGTCAATGAATTAAAAAAAACGGGATTTGAAATTGAAAATCTGAAATTTCTCAGTCAGAATTTAGAAAATGTCAGAAAAAGCAATTTCCTGAAAATGGGTGTACTTTCCATGCAGAATAAGCTGACTTCTACACAAGCTGTGGAAATACTCCTTAAAAGCAGTATTCTTGAAAAACAGTACAGGGATTTACTGAAAGTTACAGACAGGTTTTATGTGGAAATTCTTAAGGATGCTATTAAGAAAAAATGGCAGGTACTTCTAAAAGATTATTATACAGATACCGAACTTCTTAAAAACGACATAATAATAAATCCTAAACTGAATGCCAGACTTATAAGAGAGATTGAATATAATCTTGGCTTATATAATTCAGCAAATCTCAAAGAAAAAGTAAAAATGCTCAGTCAGATAATGAGCAATCTTGATATAAAACAACTGAATAAAGATTTTATAATCGAAGAACGCAGAAAGGCAGGAACTTTTGCCAAAAACTTGTTTAATAATGATTTTGTCCGATTGACGGACAATAATATAAAAATGCACGAGCTTTTGAACGGTGATATTGAAAAATTTAAAAGAATGGATGAAAATACGAAAAAAGCTGTAAATAAATTCGCAGATAGGTTTATGGAAAGACTTAGAAGCAACAAATCCGAAGATAAAGATTTTTCTGAAAAGTTTGATCTTAACACTTTCAATGATAGGGAATTTATCGATTATGTCGTAAAATATGAAAGTGTGGATAACACTTATATAAGGGAACTTCTCGCTCTTGATGATGAAGGAACTTTTGCCGAAACGGGTTATCAAAATCAGAGTTTTCAGGAATTTAGAATGAGCAACAAACTTGCAGGTTATAGAGGGCAGATGAAAATGAGTGCCTTAAGAAAAGTAAATCTTATAGGAAGAAAAGTATTTGTAAATCATGAAATAAAAAAATATAAGAATAATCTCCGAAAACTCAAGGAAGAAATCGAAGATGTGAAACTGAAAATGAAAGAGATTATGGGTGAATTTGAAAAAGAATACGAAGAAGATATGTTGAAAATCAGTAGGGACAGAAAAGAAAGTCTTGAAAATCAGGAAAAAACTAAAGAAAAATTCAAAGAAGATATTAAGATTACTGTTATGCAGGCAGTAGAAAACAAAAAAGAAGAAGAAAAAAATGAAGCTCAGAGGGAATACGAAGAAGATATGGAAAAGCTTAAGGAAGAGAAAGAAAATATTGAAGAATATGTAAGAGTTCGTGATGATTTTATGAGATAACTTATAAAAAAATTTCAATTTCAAAGTAATTTTTTTATTCCATATTTAAGCTTAAAATATTGAATTTATTGAACTTTTTAACATTATTACAGGTGTTTTGTTTGATTTGTCAAAAATAATAAAATGATGTAAAATAAAATAAAAAAAGATGTATAATTAAAAAATGGAAATAATATCGGAATAAGTTTTTATAAAAAACTTTTTGAAAAGATATTTTGAAATATAGAAAAAAATCCTTATATGAAAATATAATAAAAATTAGTCAGGAAGGAAAAAGTTATGGTAATAAACTATGGAAGCGGAAAGATTGCAGAAAGTCTTGTAAATGTTATAAGATTTGGTAAAATAGCAATGAGACAGGTACTGTCCGAGATTCTTGTTTTAGTTGTAATTCTTTTGACGTTACATATTCTCTACGAAATTCTTCTTATAGCGGTAAACGGAGAGGCAACTAAAGTTCTTTCAAAAGTTTTTAATGAGCTTATATTTGCAGGATTTCTTGTTTTTATTATGATGAACTGGTTGGGAGGTATTAATTTACTGGAAAATATAATTGAGCCTTTAATGTTTCAAAAAATACCCCAATATATGTTCAGTTTTAAAGTCGGAAACAGAGAACTGTTTGTAACGGATGGTGTACTTTTGAATCTCGATAAGCTATGGAAAACACTGGAAGAAATTCCGAATAAAATATATGATATGAAAGCTGCATGGAAAATTTTCTTTGAGTGGGTATTAATAAGTAACCTCGGATATCATCTTATAATGATATTATTAAAAATGTTTATGTATGTTGTAATTATATTGTTTTTTGCAGATATACTGAGAATGATACTGGGGGTACATCTTATGTATATATTTTCAGGAATTTCATTTGTGCTTATGACATTTAAGCCTTTGAGAGAAAACTACGGCATGGCGATACCTAAGACATTACTGGCGACATCAATACAGTACTATATGACATTTATCATAGTAGGTCTTAGTGCGGGATATATGAATTATCTATATTCGGTAGGAGGAAAATTTATACATATAGTAGGAGTATTTATTTTAATGGGTCTTATAAAAGGAATGATGAATCAGATAAGTAGAATAGGGTCTAAATTATAATTTAAAGAAAGAAAGGCAAAAAAATATGCGAAACAGAAAAACGGTAATTATGTTTATCATAGTAACTCTTATGTTGCTCATAACAGTTTCGGCAAGCGGTGCGGACGTTAAGGATACTGCAACGGAGGTAACGCGAGATGTTAATGAATTATTAGCCGGATATATTAGATTTCTCCAGTGGGCAATAACCGCAGTAATGCTTGTCATAACAGCCGCAGGCATTTTACCTGAATTGTTTTCTGCGGGGCGTCCGCCTGATATTGCAGGGATATTTATGAAATTTATTCAGGCAGCTGTTATTATTGGAATTGCGTGGGGAATAGGAGACCTTATCAATGCAGTTTTTGGTGCAAACATAAATATTGCAATGATAACATAAGGATACATTAAATGTAGAATAGAAAAAATAAAAATAATACAAAAGAGATATCTCATAAATAAGTTTTTACTGTGTTTTATATGCTTTTCTTATTTATAGGATATCTCCTTGTTTTTTTATATCATCAAATCATTCTTTTGTTTTATCTTTTCTGTTATACTGATTATTATGTTTAACAATTTTTTTGTGAAATGAGTTAAAAATTTTATGTATTATATTTTCGATATAAAATTTTGTTTCATAGAAAAATAAATGAAAATTATAATTATAAAAATAATTCTTTCTTTTTATATTGAAAGAATATAAAGTTACATGTTATAATATCAAAAATAAAACAAGAAAGGAGAAATGTTGATATTGTCTCAATAGTAAAAAAATGAATGGAAATTAATATAATAAATTTTTATATTATTTTATCATAGAAATTTTACTGTTAAAACAGCTTCAATAAACAATAATGAT
>CALIJH010000022.1 GCA_938017765.1 uncultured Leptotrichia sp. | reverse complement strand
AATGAAAATTATGAAATTATTTGGGACTTCAAAAATAAACGAAAAAGGGAATCTGTCAATAGGAGGAGTGGATACTGTTGAACTTGCGAAGGAATTTAAGACACCTCTTTATGTGATGGATCAGGAACTTATAGAAACAACAATAGATAAAATGAAAGAAGCATTTGTATCGCCAAGGTTTGACACACATATTGCCTATGCAGGAAAAGCCTTTTTTACTACAGGAATGGCAAAACTTATCGAAGCAAAGGATTTGGAACTGGACGTGGTGTCAGGGGGAGAACTATATACTGCGTATAAAGCCGGATTTCCTATGAATAAAGTGCATATGCACGGGAATAACAAGACATACGAAGAACTAAAAATGGCGATAGACCTTGAAATAAAACAGATTGTAATAGACAATGAAGACGAAATAGAAAAAATAGAAAAAATATGTAAAGAAAAAAATAAAAAACAGGCTGTATTACTTAGAATAGATCCGGGAATAGAAGCACATACTCATCATTATATAAAAACTTCAGGACTTACATCAAAATTCGGGATTTCATTATTTCAGGAAAATCTGCTGGATATCATAAAAAGGATAAATGACAGTGAATATCTTGAATTTAAAGGATTTCACACACATATAGGCTCGCAGATATTTCAGACAGTATTCTTTATATTTGCTTTAGAAGAAATATTTAAATATCTGGATAAATTGAAAAAAGAATTGGGAATTGTAGTACATACAGTAAATATGGGCGGAGGCTTCGGAGTATATTATAAAGAAGGAGACGCTCCTGTACCCGTTGAGGAAATATTAAAAGAAATAATAATTTATGCAGAAGCTATGGAAATCAAGTATAAAATAGGATTTAAAGAACTGTGCATTGAGCCGGGAAGAAGTATCGTAGGAAATGCGGGGACTACTCTTTATAAAGTGGGAGGTATTAAAAAAACTGTAGGAGGGAAAACCTATGTTTTTGTAGACGGAGGAATGGCTGATAATATAAGACCTGCTCTTTATCAGGCCGAATATGAAGCGGGAATTGTAAATAAACTGAATGAGAAAGCAACAGAAGAAGTTACTATTGCGGGAAAATTTTGTGAATCGGGAGATATACTTATAGAAAAGACGAAATTGGAAAAAACTCAAGTGGGAGATATTTTAGCAATGACTGTAACGGGAGCTTACTGCTATTCGATGTCGAGTAATTACAACCGATTTACGAAACCTGCCGTCGTATTTGTAAAAGACGGGAAAGCCAAAATTGCCGTGAAAAGGGAAACTCTTGAGGACCTTGTAAGAAATGATGAAATTTTTGAATTATAATTTTTATTTTCAGTTACAACAAAAAATGTTATAATATAAAGATAAAATAAAAATAAAAACAGATTTTTCAGAAAGTAGGATTTATAGTGATAATCGTACATAAATACGGGGGAAGCTCAGTAGCTACGACCGAAAAGATAATAAATATAGCAAAATATTTAGGAAAAGTGAAAGATGAAAAAAATGATGTGGTAGTCGTAGTTTCGGCTATGGGAAAAACTACGGACAAACTTATAAAACTGGCTCATGAAATTACCGAAGACCCTGACGAAAGGGAAATGGACAGGCTTATGTCCACAGGGGAACAGCAGACTATAGCTCTGTTGAGTATAGCTCTCCAGTCTTTAGGATATGGCGCCATTTCACTTACGGGTCGACAGGCAGGAATAAAGACATCAGGTCATCACACTAAAAACAGGATAGAAGAGATAGACGGCGATAAAATAAAAAAATATCTGAAAGACGGAAAAATAGTTATTGTGGCGGGATTTCAGGGAGTAAATGAAAATGGAGATGTAGCAACACTTGGAAGAGGAGGTTCCGACACTTCGGCAGTGGCTCTGGCTGCGGCTCTCGGAGGGAAATGCGAGATATATACCGATGTTGACGGGATATACTCGATAGACCCTCGGATTTATCCTGAAGCAAAAAAGATACCTGTTATATCTTATGACGAGATGATGGAATTAGCTTTTTTAGGTGCGGGAGTAATGGAGCCGAGAGCAGTTGAATTAGGTAAGAAATACGGTGTTGAAATATATGTAGGAAAATCTTTGGAAGGAAAAAACGGGACAATAATAACTGTAAAGGAGAAAATAATGGAAGATAAAGTAATAACAGGAATATCCGTCAATGAAAATGTATTAATGGTGAATATTGAAGAAATTCCTACTTATGCTAAAAATGTTTATACAATATTTGAGCAGGCAGAAAAATTTGGTGTAAATATAGGTATGATAAGTCAAAATGACGTATCCAGTGAACATGGAAGTTTTGCATTTACGTGTCCCATGAGTGATGAAGTTTCTCTTGAAAAAATAAGAAAAATTTTAGAAGAAAAATTTGACAGAATTTCCGTTATTATAAATCCTAATGTAGTGAAAGTTTCTATTGTAGGCATAGGACTTATAAGTAATATAGGAATTGCAGCAAGGATATTTAAAGTTCTTTCGGAAAATAACATAAGTTTTCATCAGGTTGCCACATCTGAAATAAGCTTATCAATAATTGTTGATGAAGTTATGGGTAAAAAAGTTGCTAAATTACTGGCAAAAGAATTTGATTTATAATTATATAATAAAGTAAATGGAGGAGGTTGTTAAAATGT
>CALIJH010000021.1 GCA_938017765.1 uncultured Leptotrichia sp. | reverse complement strand
CGGAACACGCTTATTTGCATGATATAAAAAGAGCCGAATATGTAGCAATAGAAGACGAAGAGGCTGTGAGTGCATTTGAATACCTGTCAAAGGCTGAGGGTATAATACCGGCTATAGAAAGTGCTCATGCGGTAGCCTATGCAAGAAAGCTTGCGCCTACTATGTCTAAGTATGAAATAATAGTAATAAATATATTTTGAGTAAGAGGAGAAGAAAAGTGGAAGAGAACAAGACTTTGTTGAAAATCAACAACTTGTATACAGGATTTCGTATTAAGGATGAATATTATAATGCGGTAGATAATGTCTCAATTGAACTGAAAAAAAATGAAATACTGGCTATAGTAGGAGAATCAGGGTGTGGAAAAAGTACTCTTGCTACATCTGTTATAGGACTACACAATCCTATAAATACAAAATCTGAAGGAGAAATAATTTATAAAGGAGAAAATCTCCTGTCATTAAATGAGGCGCAATATAACGAAATCAGAGGAAATGAAATAGGAATGATATTTCAGGATCCTTTGTCAGCTCTAAATCCGTTAATGAGAATAGAAGAACAGATAGAAGAAGGACTTATATATCATACAAAATTTGATGCCGAAGAAAGGAAAAAACGTGTATATGAACTTCTGCAACAAGTCGGGATAGCTAACTATAAAAGAGTAGGCAGACAGTTTCCCCATGAGCTGTCAGGTGGAATGAGACAGCGGGTAATGATAGCTATTGCTCTTTCGTGCAAGCCGTCAATTTTAATAGCTGACGAGCCTACGACAGCTCTGGATGTTACAATACAGGCACAGATATTGGATTTGCTGAAATCCCTCCAAAATGAGATACAGGCAGGTATTATACTGATAACTCATGATTTGGGAGTAGTTGCGGAAATGGCGGACAGAGTTGCAGTAATGTATGCAGGACAGATTGTCGAAGTAGCGACAGTCGATGAGCTTTTTAATAATCCGAAACATCCATATACAAGGTCTTTATTGAGCTCCATACCTCAACTTGACAATGAAACGGAAAAACTGCATGTGATTGAAGGAGTCGTTCCTTCATTAAAAAACCTTGTAAGAACAGGTTGCCGATTTGCTCCGAGAATATCATGGATAGAAAAAGATGAACACGAAGAAAATCCTGAGTTACACGAGATTTCTGAAGGGCATTTTGTGAGATGTACCTGCTGGAAAAACTTTTATTTTAAAGATAATCAGGATGAAAATGAAAGTACAAAAAATGATATGGGAACGGAGGAAGGATAAAATGAGTTTTATGGAAATAAAAGGATTAAAGGTTCATTATCCTATTCGTGGCGGATTTTTCAATAAAATAATAGATTATGTCTATGCTGTAGACGGCATTGATATGACAATAGAAAAAGGAAAGACATACGGACTTGTAGGGGAATCGGGTTCAGGAAAATCTACAATAGGGAAAGCTATTATAGGTCTTGAGAAAATAAAAGACGGAATAATCAATTATGATAAAGAAAGAATTGATAAAAAAACAAGGGGAAGAAACAGAAAATATAAACAGGATGTTCAGATGATATTTCAGGATTCGCTCTCAAGTTTAAACCCTAAGAAACGTATAATAGATATAATTGCGGAACCTTTGAGAAATTTTGAAAATCTGACCTCCGACGAAGAGAGAAAGAGAGTGTCCGAATTACTTGAAATAGTAGGCATGACTGATGATGCATTATACAAATATCCTCATGAATTTTCAGGAGGACAGAGACAGAGAATAGGAGTAGCAAGGGCAGTTGCTACAAAACCTAAGTTGATAATAGCCGATGAGCCTGTTTCAGCGCTGGATTTATCAGTACAGGCACAAGTGCTGAACTATATGAAAGAGATACAGAAACAGTTCGATTTAAGTTATCTGTTCATATCTCATGACCTCGGAGTAGTAAAACATATGTGCGATCATATATCAATAATGTATCGTGGACGTTTTGTAGAAAAAGGAGAGAAAAACGACATATACAGCAATCCTCAACATATATATACAAAAAGACTGATTGCCGCAATACCTGAAGTAAATCCTAATCATAGAGCAGAAAACAAGAAAAAAAGATTAGAGGTAGAAAGAGAATATATCCAGAATGAGTTGGAATATTATGATAAAAACGGAAAAGTTTATGATTTGAAAAAAATAAGTGATACTCATTATGTGGCATTGGCAAATAAAGTCAAAGGAGGAGAACAGTAAAATGTGGAAAACGATATTGAGAAGAACATTGGTGATGATACCTCAGCTATTTATATTGAGCGTACTGATATTTATACTTGCCAAGAAAATGCCGGGAGACCCTTTTACAGGATTGATAACGCCCCAGACAGATCCTGCGGCTTTGGAGGTACTAAGAAGAAAGGCAGGATTATACGACCCTTGGCACATACAGTATTTCCGTTGGATGAAAAATGCCTTTCAGGGAAATTTCGGAATGAGCTATGCTTATAAAATACCTGTAAAAACGCTGATAGGTCAGAGAGCTGCAAACACATTTATATTATCTCTGGCAAGCATAATATTGACTTACTCTATAGCCATACCGTTAGGAGTTCTGGCAGGAAGATATCAGAATTCATTTTTTGATAAAGTAGTAGTTTTCTATAACTATATAAGTTATGCTATACCTACATTTGTCATGTCCCTGATTATGTTATGGTTATTTGGATATACGTTGGGCTGGTTTCCGAAAACAGGTTCCGTTACTATAGGACTCGACCCGGGAACATTCAAATATTACATAGACAGAATACACCATATAATTCTTCCGGCTGTAACTTATGCTCTATTACAAACGACAAGTACAATACAGTATTTAAGAAATGAAGTAATAGATGCAAAATCCCTTGATTATGTAAAAACTGCAAGAAGTAAAGGAGTACCTGAAAATAAGGTTTACTCAAAACATATATTCAGAAATTCCATATTGCCTATAGCTGCATTCTTTGGATATACAATAACAGGACTGTTGGGAGGGTCGATTTTCATAGAAATGATATTCGGATATCCGGGAATGGGAAATCTGTTTATAAGTTCCATAAGTACAAGAGATTACAGTGTTGTAACATCACTTATACTATTATACGGATTTTTAACATTATTGGGAAGTCTATTGTCAGATATTATAATGAGTATAGTAGACCCGAGAATAAGAATAGAGTAGGTGGTGTTATATGAAAAAGAGTGATAAAAAAGAAATCGAAAATATGAATATAAAAATAAGTGAAAAGCCGACAGGATTTAATGTCATAATGAGAGAAATAAAAAAGGATAAACTGGCAATGTCTTCCCTTGTGATACTCATAGTATTATTTTTGTCGGTATTTATAGGAGCGGCATTTTTGAATAAAGATGAAGTGATGAAAGTATCTCTGCTGGATAAATATGCAGCTCCGGGAGAAGGTTTCTGGCTTGGTGCCGATACAGGCGGACGTTCTATTTTAGGACAGCTCGTAATAGGAGCGAGAAACTCAATAGTAGTAGGAGTAGCAGTTACTGTAATTACATCAGGACTTGGAATTATAATAGGACTGATTTCAGGATATTATGGCGGTATAATAGACTATATTATAATGAGAGTAGTGGATTTTATAACAATAATGCCTACCCTTATGCTAATAATAGTATTTGTAACTATTGTTCCAAAGTATAATCTTATTTCATTTATATTTATAATGAGCGTATTTTACTGGACAGGAATAACAAGACTAATAAGAAGTAAAGTTTTATCGGAAAGCAGAAAAGATTATGTACTGGCTTCAAAAACATTAGGAACAAGTGATTTTAAAATAATATTTAGGGAAATTTTGCCGAATATAAGCTCTATAATAATAGTGGATACTACATTGGGACTTGCAGGAAATATTGGTATAGAAACAGGACTGACTTTTTTGGGATTTGGATTTCCGCCGTCTACTCCAAGTTTAGGAACTTTGGTAGGATATGCCACAGATCCTGAAGTTATGGCTTCCAAATTATGGATATGGGTTCCTGCTTCACTGCTTATACTTATTATGATGCTATGTATAAATTATGTAGGACAGGCACTGAAAAGGGCTGCCGACGCAAGACAGAGATTGGGATAAGAATATATTAATATAAATTTAGTGAGAAAAACTTATTTTATAAATAAATTATAGTAATAATTAATTATAGTAGTTTCAAAAATAAAATATATTAGTAAAGGAGAACGGATATGAAAAAGAAAAATCTTTTTTTGATGTTATTGATTTCCATTATGTTACTGACAGTTGCCTGCGGGCCGGGAAAGAAGAAAAGCGATAAAGGAACCGAAAAAGTCGACATTTCAAAATTTCCTACGGCAGTTGAAAATAATGAAAAATCTGTAGAGGGCGGCACATTAAAAGTAGCAATGGTGAAAGATTCAGCAATGGTAGGTCTTTTTAGTAGTGTTTTAGCTACAGACGGTTTTGATATGATGATTAATTCCAGTTTTATAGGAGAGCAAATATTTGATACTGATGAAAATTTTGAAGTAATGGATACCGGAGCAGCTTCGTTGGAGGTAGATGTAGCTAATAAAAAAGCTACTATAAAAATAAAAGATAATGCAAAATGGAACGACGGACAGCCATTAATAGCAGATGATGTAATATATGCCTATGAAGTATTGGCGAATAAAGACTATACAGGTGTAAGATTTGACGACGAAAGCAGAAAAATTGTAGGGATAGAAGATTATCATAACGGTAAGGCTTCCACAATTTCAGGAATAAAAAAAGTAAATGACAAAACAGTCGAAATATCATTTACTGAACTTGGACAGGGAGTATACACTATAGGAAATGGATTGATAGGTTATGCTCTGCCTAAACATTATTTGGGGGATGTTCCTATTAAGGATTTGGAATCTTCTGAAAAAATAAGAGATAAAATGTTGACAACGGGTCCTTATTATCCTGTGAAAATGGTACAGGGAGAAAGTGTCGAATTAAAGGCAAATCCTTACTATTTCAAAGGGAAACCGAAAATTGACAGAGTAACTGTTCAGATAGTAAATTCCAAGACAATAACTTCGGCATTAAAAGCAGGGGAATATGATATAGCACTTTCAATAACAGGAGATATATATAATACATATAAGGATTTAAATAATCTGACAATATTAGGAAGACAGGAGCTTTATTACTCATATATGGGCTTTAAATTGGGACATTATGATAAGGAAAAAAGAGAAAATGTAGTTGATCCTAACGCTAAAATGGGAGATGTAAAACTGAGACAGGCACTTGCTTATGGATTAAATGTAGACCAGATGTTGACGTTTTATAACGGATTAAGAGAAAGAGCGACTTCGTCGGTACCGCCTATATTTAAGAAATATTATCCCGAAGGACTTGAAGGGTACCCTTACAATCCTGAAAAAGCTAAAAAGTTGTTAGATGAAGCAGGTTATAAAGATGTGAACGGCGACGGATACAGAGAAGATAAAAATGGAAAACCTTTTGAAGTAAACATTGCCGCTATGGCAGGCGGAGATATAGCCGAACCGTTGGCACAGTTTTATATTCAGAACTGGAAAGAAATAGGAATAAAAGCTGTATTGTCCACAGGTAGACTTATAGAGTTCAATAATTTTTATAAAAAAGTGGATGCTGATGAAAAAGATATAGATGTATACTTTGCAGCGTGGGGAGTAGGAACAAATCTGAACCCTATTGAAAGTGCAGGAAGAAAAGCTCCTTTCAACAGAACCCGTTTTGTTTCTGAAGAAAATGACAGATTAATGAAAGAAGTAGTGGGAGAAAAATCCCTTACGGAAGCAGGATATAAAGCGGCAGCTTATAAAAAGTGGCAGGAATATTATATAAATCAGGCTGTAGAGGTACCATTGACATACAGATATGAAATATTCCCTGTAAATAAAAGAGTAAAAAATTTCAATATTTCATATAATATGGATAAATATGCAATACATCTTGTAGAATTGACAGCTAAAGAACCAATAAAAGCTACAAATTAAAAAAATTATAAATAAAAAAGATTGCTTAAATTCTTATAATGGAGTTTTAGGCAGTCTTTTTTGATTGAAAGTTATTTTTGAAATTAAATTGCAGATATTTTTTAAATTTTTTATGAGAAAGTTTTATTGTTATTATATTTAATTGTTATTATATTTATATCCATAGTATTCTATATTTGTAATTTTCGATAATAATGATTAAAAATTATTATTGATATAATTAACAATATATATTCCTAATAAAAATTTTTAATGCAAAAATTCCTTGTATATATGTTATAATTAATACAACATATTAGTAATAAAAATGTTTGTCGGGTAATTTATCCATATAATTCAAGGAGGAATGTAGGATGAAAAGAAAAAACGGAATTTTAACATTGATAATATCTTTTATGATATTACTGACAGCGTGCGGACCGGGAGAAAAGAAAAGTGCAAAAAGTGGAAACAATGTCGATATTTCAAAGTTTCCATTAAAAACAAGCAATAACGAAAAGACAGTAGACGGTGCGACATTAAAAGTAGCATTGGTAAAAGATTCTCCATTAGTGGGAATTTTGAGCAACGTACTTTACACTGACGGTTCAGACGGAACGATTATTGACAATTTTGTAACTTCAGCAATATTTGATACTGACGGAAATTTTGAAGTAACTGATACGGGAGCTGCAACACTGACAGTAGATACTGAAAATAAAAAAGCAACTATAAAAATAAAAGATAATATAAAATGGAGCGACGGACAGCCTTTAGTTGCCGAAGATATAATATATTCCTATGAAGTTGTAGCAAATAAGGATTATACGGGTGCGAGATATAATGACGAAAAAAGAAAAATTATTGGAATAGAAGATTATCATAACGGTAAAGCATCTACAATTTCGGGAATAAAGAAAATAGATGAGAAAACAGTGGAAATCTCATTTTCCGAAATGGGACAAGGTATTTATACAGTAGGAAACGGACTTATAGGATATGCTCTTCCAAAACATTATTTAAAAGATGTTCCTATAAAAGAGTTACAGTCTTCGGAAAAAATAAGAGAAAAATTGGTAACAATAGGGCCATACTATCCCGTAAAAATGGTACAGGGAGAAAGTGTGGAACTGAAAGCAAATCCGTATTATTTTAAAGGAAAACCTAAAACAGACAGGGCAACAATTCAAATAGTAAATTCAAAAACAATAGTTTCGGCAATGAAGTCGGGAGATTATGATTTTGCCCTTGATATACCTTCAGATTTGTATAATGTATATAAAAATCTTAATAATATCGAGCTTCTTGGGAGACAGGAGTTATATTATTCATATATGGCGTTTAAAGTAGGACACTGGGATAAGGCAAAAAAAGAAAATATAATGGATTCCAATGCTAAAATGGCGGATGTAAAATTGAGACAGGCTTTGGCTTATGGGCTGAATGTTGATGAAATGGTAAAAGCGTTTTATAACGGTCTAAGAACGAGGGCAACTTCATCGGTACCGCCTGTATTCAAGAAATATTATCCCGAAGGACTTGAGGGATACCCTTACAATCCTGAAAAAGCTAAAAAGTTGTTAGATGAAGCAGGCTATAAAGCGGAAGCCTACAAAAAATGGCAGGAATATTATATAGGTCAGGCTGTAGAGGTACCTTTGACATATAAATATGAAATACTTCCTGTAAATAAAAGGGTAAAAAATTTTGAAATAGATTATAGTAATCCTAATAAAGGGTTTTATCTTGTAGAGCTGACAGCACCACAGCCGATAAAAGCTACAAATTAAAAAAATATAAATAAAAAAGATTGTTTAAATTCTTATAATGGAGTTTTGGACAGTCTTTTTTATTGGAAACTGTTTTTGAAATTAAAATACAGAAAAGTAAAAGCTCTCATTTTCTTTTAATGTAAAGTTATTATAATAAATTGAAAATAGTTATAATAATAAATAATCAAGGAGATAAAAATATGGGAAAAGAAAGAATAAAAATGATTTTGACTGTCCTGATTCTGATTTTACTGACAGCCTGCAATATAGGAAAATCAGGCAATAAATTTGAAATCACTGAAGAAGTCAAAAACGGCGGACATAATGTAAAAGGAGCAGTTCTTAAAGTGGCAAATATAAGAAATAGTGCTTATAGCGGAGTGTTTTATTCAATCCTGAATACAGATTATGATGAAAATTCAGTAATATTCTTTACTGATGAAAATATTTTCTATTATAAGAGCGACGGGACATTGTCCAAAGGGGGAATAGCAGAAGCAACTACGAATATTGATAAGAAAAAAATTACTGTCAGAATAAAGAAAGATGTAAAATGGTCTGACGGAGTTCCTCTCACGATAGATGACTATATATATACTTATGAGGTTATGGGACATAAAGATTATTTTTCTCCCGAAGCAGCTGAGGTTCTAAGAAAGCACATTGTAGGGGGAGAGGATTATTATAACGGGAAAAGTGATAAAATCTCGGGAATAAAAAAGGTAGATGATAAAACAGCTGAAATATCGGTCATAGATTTTTCTCCCGATAATAGAAGCACAGCAGGAAATTTATTGATAGACAATGTACTTCCGAAACATTATCTGAAAGACATTCCTGTAAAAGATTTGCCTAATTCCGAAAGAATAAAGCAAAAAATGGTAACAATCGGTCCATATATACCTGTGAGTATAACAAACGAGGGGAAAACGGTTATCCTTGAAGCAAACAGAAACTACTACAAAGGAGTACCAAAAATAGAAAAAGTAATGGTAGAAGCAACAGACAGAAATAATATACTGAAAAAAGCAAAAAACGGACAATACGATATTATTACTGTATACCAATATCTATATGAAAATTTAGAAAAACTGAATAACATAACTCTTGTAAATGAAGGCAGCAGAACTTATAAAACATTGATTTTCAATATAGGATATTATGATGAAAATAAAAAACAGAATATAACAGACCCCAATAAAAAAATGACTGACATAAAATTGCGGGAAGCCCTTGCATACGGTACAAATGTAGATGACATAATAAAGGAATATTATAATTCAGGAATAGACAGGACTACAGGCATAGTTCCGTCAGTATTTGGAAAAGCCTATGATGTGAACGTAAAAAACTATCCTTATGACCCTGAAAAAGCAAAGCAGTTACTGGACGAAGCAGGATACAGGGATATAGACGGCGACGGATATAGGGAAGATAAAAACGGACAGCCTTTTGAGTTGAGAGTAACATCAATGGACCCGTATTATGAACAAATTAAAACTTATATGAAAAACTGGGAATATATAGGATTAAAATCAATATTTGTAACAGGAGATTTTGAAAAGGATGTTAATACATATTTTAAGTCAATAACAAAAGGAAATAACGATATAGATGTATATTATACTTCTTTAAGGATGAACAGCATGGAAAATGATAATTTTCATAATACATATTCAATGAAAGGAACAAATAATTACAGTCATTTTACATCAGAAAAGCTCGAAAAAATAGTAGAAGAAATAACAGGAAATAAATCTTTAAAAAATCCTAAATACAGAATAAAAATGATAAATGAGTTTCAAAAATATTATTTGTCTCAATTACCCGAAATACCTTTAATGAATGAATATTCTTATTTTGCTCTGAATAAAAGAGTGAAAGGCTATAAAGGAAAAACGGATGACCCGAAATATGGGATACATTTATGGGAACTTACAGCTAATGATCCTATAAAAGCAAAAAATTAGGAGAATAATAAATATAATATAAAGATTTTGGAGGTAAAAATGAGAGATATAAAAGTAAAATCGGCTTTATCAGCTTTACTTTTTATAATATCGGTTTCCTGCGGTATAAATAATGAAAATAATACAAATCAAAATCAGGGAAACAGTCAGCAAAATATTCAGAAGAATAATCAGAATGTCATTATAAAATCGGAATTTAAACAGAGAATACCGAATATAGTTACTAACAGTCAACCGGCAGTGGACGGAGGAGCCATAAAAGTGGCAGTAATAAATAAAACTGCTTTTACGGGGACATTAAATGAAATTTTTGCTACCGATGAAGCCGATAAAAAAATTATGAACCTTATAGGAACAAGAGTTTTAGAAATAAATGATGATTTTGAACCTACAGATAAGGGGATTATAGACGAAATGTATATCGAAAATGATGACAAAAAACTTATAAAAAAAGTCAGATTTAAAATAAAGGAGGGAATAAAATGGTCTGACGGACAGCCTCTTACAGCTGATGATTTTATATATACTTATGAAGTCGTAGCTGATAGAGATTATAAAGGGAATGAGAAAAAAGGAATAAGTTATATCAAAGGAGTAAATGAATATAATGAGGGAAATGCTGAAAAAATCCCGGGAATAAAAAAAATAGATAACAGAACGGTAGAAATAGAGTTTAAAGGATTTCCCGGAACAATTACAGCTCCTTATATGTGGGGATTGCTCAGGTATGTCCTGCCTAAACATCATCTGAATGGAATTCCTGTAAAAGATATGCCGAATTCACCAAAATTAAGAACCGATATAGTTACTTTAGGTCCATATGTACCTACTGAAATAATATCGGGAGTGGGATTTAAAGCAAAGGCAAATCCTTATTATTTTAAAGGGAAGCCGAAAGTGGAAAATCTCTCAGTAGAAGTAATAAGCGGCAGAAATTATCTTGAAATTACGAAAAAGGGATATTATGACATAATGATGTTTGCTTTAGGGTCGACTGAAGATTATCCTATATTAGAAAAGTTTAATAACATTGAAATAATCGGAAATATGTCATCGGGATATTCTGCCTTTGAAATAAAATTAGGTTATTGGGATAAGGACAGAAATGAAAATATCTTGGACCCTAATAATAAACTCGCTGATAAAAGAGTAAGACAGGCATTGGCTTATGCTCTGGATATAGATAATAAAATAACGGATGTAAAAATAAAAGGAGCGGGACATTATAATCTGACCGAAAGAGCTACAACTGTTATTCCTCCCATATTGAAGAAATATTATAATGAAAATATACAAGGTTATCCTTACAATCCCGAAAAGGCAAAACGATTACTGGATGAAGCAGGTTACAGAGATATAAACGGAGACGGAATAAGGGAAGATAAAAACGGACAGCCTTTTGTGATAACTATAGCAAAGGGAGAAGATAATTATATTGATACAGGGAAAAAAGTGGATGCCTACAAATCAGTAGTAGGACATGCCGTAGAATATTGGAAAAAAGTAGGGATAAATGCGAGAATTGTTACAGGAGATTTTCAGGAACTACAAAAGAAAAATAGGGGAGATGACAAGGAAATAGACATATATTATGTTGCGAATGGATTAACTTATGACGCATACAATCCATATTTCTATAAACGTAGAAAAAATTTTAATACAACTTCAAGATTTGCTTCGGAAGAAAATGACAGACTGCTTGATGAAACTGTGAGTCAGAGATCAATGAAAGATGAGATGTATAAGATACAGGCATATAAAAAATGGCAGGAATATTATATGGAACAACTTCCTGAAATTCCTCTGCTTTATTCGTATAATATAGTTATAGTAAATAAGAGAGTAAAAAATTTCTATATTTTTGACAATGGAACTCTGAACACTCTATATATGACAGAACTTACTGCACAGGCACCTTATTCAAGCAGCAGATAATAAAACTTGGTTATTGACAAATTATCCGTTTTATAATAAAATAAGTTAATTGTAATCATTACAAAATTAAAGAAATTATTATATAAACAGGAGGATAAAATGGATTTTAGTTTGAATTTAGGTGCGTTGGAAGAAGGAAAACTGAGAAAAATAGATGAGAATGAATTATATGATGTGATTGTGGTAGGAGCAGGTCCGGCTGCAGTGTCGGCAAGTATTTATGCTGCGAGAAAAGGACTTTTAGTTGCTATGATAGGACTGAAAGTAGGAGGGCAAATGCTCGATACTAATGAAATCGAAAATATTATAGGTACTCCAAGAACTACGGGGTCAAAATTTGCGGAAGACCTTGAAAAACATATGAAAGAATATGAAATTGCGTTTAAAGAAGGACATCTTATAAAAGAAATAAAAGAAAACGGAAAAGACAAAGTACTAATAACAGATGACGGGAAAAATTATAAGACAAAAACTGTTATAATTGCTACGGGTGCTTACTGGAAAAATTTGAATATACCGGGAGAGGCTGAATATACAGGTAAAGGAGTACATTATTGTTCTACTTGTGATGGGCCGTTTTACAAAAATCTTGATGTAGCCGTTATCGGCGGAGGAAATTCGGGAGTAGAAGCCGCCCTTGATTTGTCAGGAATTGCAAAAAATGTTACTCTGATAGAGTTTATGCCCGAACTGAAAGCCGATATGGTCTTACAGGATAAATTAGCGGAAAGGGATAACATAAATATCATTACAAATGCACAGACTACGGCAGTAACAGGAACACAATTTGCTGAAAATCTGAAATATCTCGATAGAGAGTCCAATATAGAAAAAGATTTGAAAATAGACGGTGTATTTATAGAAATAGGATTATCTCCAAAAAGTGATTTAGTCAAAGGTTTGGTTGAACTTAATAAAATGGGAGAAATCGTTATTAACGAATACAATATGACAAGTGTAAAAGGAATATTTGCCGCAGGAGATGTTACTGCCATTAAGCAGAAACAGATAGTCGTTGCAATAGGAGAAGGAGCAAAAGCGGCACTCGGAGCTTTTGAATATATAATAAAACAGTATTAATTATAACTTTCCCTAAAATCTTGTTGTTTTATACAAAATTACTTGAATATTATTAATTAATATTATAAAATAAAATAAGATTTGAAAGGAGAAACAAATGGAAGAATTAAAAAAATTATTATCAGAAAAATATCTTGGAATGGGGGAGTATTTTAAGCAAACATTTAGCTTAATGCCAAAAATAGGACCGAAAGAAATAGCCATATTA
>CALIJH010000020.1 GCA_938017765.1 uncultured Leptotrichia sp. | reverse complement strand
AAGATTTTTTACATACTTATCCAATTATGTTTTTATTCCTTAAAAACTAAAAAAGTATAACGCTCATATATTTCTTGACATTATTTAGAAATAGAAATTATCTAAATATTTTTAATAAATAAAAAACGAGGGCAATAGTAAGCCCTCATAGATATTCGTATATCTCCATTTTATCCTATATATTTATTTAAATATTATAAGCAGCACTCCGGCAGCGACTGCCGACCCTATTACTCCTGCAACGTTAGGTCCCATTGCGTGCATAAGCAGAAAATTTCCCGGATTTTCTTCCTGTCCTACTTTCTGGACTACTCTGGCAGCCATAGGTACAGCCGATACTCCCGCTGCTCCTATCATCGGATTTACTTTTCCGCCACTTAATTTACACATTATTTTCCCGAACAGTACTCCGCCCACAGTTCCAAAAGCAAAGGCAAATAATCCTAATGCCAGTATTTTCAATGTAGTAACATTAAGAAAAGTATGGGCATTGGCTGTAGCTCCTACCGTTGTTCCAAGTACTATTGTTATACAGTAAAGCATTGCACCTCTCACATGTTCGACCAAATTTCCGACCACTCCCGATTCTTTTATGAGATTTCCCAACATCAGCATTCCTATCAGGGGAGCTGCTGACGGTATAAGTAATGTTACTATTATTGTAACGGCTATAGGAAACAGAATTTTCTCATTTTTTCCTACTTCCCGCAATTGTACCATTTTTATCTGTCTTTCCTGCTTTGTTGTGAGCAGTCTTATTATAGGAGGCTGTATTATAGGCACTAATGCCATATATGAATAAGCCGCTACGGCTATAGGTCCTAACAAATCAGGTGCCAATTTTGTAGTCAGATAAATAGCTGTAGGTCCGTCAGCTCCTCCTATTATCCCTATGGAAGCAGCTTCTCTACCTGTAAGACCGAGCATTATCGCACCTATAAACGCAAGAAATATTCCTAATTGTGCTGCCGCTCCCAATAGCAAACTTTTAGGATTGGCAATCAGAGGACCAAAATCTGTACTTGCCCCTATTGCCAGAAATATTAACGGCGGGTATATTCCAAGTTTCACTCCCTGATACAGATAATACAGCAGCCCTCCCGATTCCATCATACCTTCTTTAGGTATTCCCGGCAAATTCACGAGCAGCATTCCGAATGATATAGGCAATAATAAATAAGGCTCATACCCCCTTTTTATTGCCAGATATAGTAAAATTAATGCTATTATTATCATTATGAACTGCTGCCATGTCAGCATTGACAATCCTGTCGTATTGTAAAGGGTTTTCAGTAACTCCATTTTTTTCTCCTTTCACTACCTAAGATAAACTAACGAGCAATGCTCCAGTTTCTACAGTATCTCCTTTGGATACATGTATCCCCGCTACGGTTCCGTCCACAGGAGCAACTATCGGATTTTCCATTTTCATCGCTTCAAGGACAATAAGCGTTTCTCCCGCCTTGACTTTTTGCCCTGAGGATACATCTATACTTACTACAAGACCCTGCATGGGTGCTTCCACTTTTGCAGTTCCTTCAGCTGCTGCTAGTTTTGGAGGATTTTCTTCCTTTACCTCTTTACTCTTAGGTGCTTCGGTTTCTATTTTCCCTTCTTTTTCACTTACTGCTTCCAGTTCAACTTCATAAACTTTTTCTCCAATTTTTATTTTATATACTTTTATCATAATTCTCTCCCTATAAATATATTTACGTTTTTCAGGTAACGCATAATCCTTTTCGGAGCATAAAGGCAATAATACAAACCTTTATAAATCTGATTAATCTTTAATCCTAATTAATTTCTTTTATTGATTTTACTCTTATATAGGCATTTTCAGTTTCTCCTGCCGCATCGATTACTGCTGCCGTAACAGCTGCAAGCATTCTGTCATCTTTTATATCTTCGGGTTTTATTTTCTTATTTTCAGCCAAGGAAACCGAAGAATTACTTACAACAGACTTATTGATATTTTTTTTATTTTCCGTTTTTTCCTTTTCAGCCGGTAAATATTTTAAAAGCGACAATATGGACGAAATCAGGATTAATACTAAAAACACTATTGCCATGCTCACTATTGTTATCCACAGTGAATCTCCGAACGTTATGGGAGAATTTCCATACAGTATTCTCATATATTTTCATATGATAGAGTATCCGAAAAATATAAAGAAAACTCTATTCATATCGCTCCTTTCCTAAAATATGACATTTATAGTCTGTACTTTTATTTTTTCCTGAGGATTGTTTCTTTTTTCAAAATATGTTCGGGCTACTTGAGGGAACATAGCATAAGTCAATATATCCTCTTCACTTCGCACTAAATCTCCCGCCTCTTTTTTTATTTCCTCATATTCATTATTTAAAAGGTCGGCAGGTCGTCCTGTAAACACTTCCTCATCTCCTATTATTTTCTTTTTCATTTCATCCGAAATAGGCACGGGAGACTTTCCATATAGCCCTTTTACATAATCTTTTATTTCTTTCGGTATCATTTTGTATCTTTCACCCGTCAATACATTAAATACTGCCTGAGTCCCTGTCATCTGGCTCATAGGCGTTACTAACGGAGGATAACCCAAGTCAGCTCTTACTTTCGGTATTTCTTTCAGTACATCTTCATATCTATCCTCAGCTTTCTGTGCTTTCAGCTGGGAAAGCATATTTGAGAGCATTCCTCCCGGAAGCTGATATTCCACTATATTAGGCTCTGTAAATAATGCCTGCGGATTTAATGTTCCTTTTTCAAGATATTTTTTTCTTATCGGTTTGAAATATTCGGCTATCTCTTTCAACAAATCAAGGTTAATCCCTGTATCGTATTCCGTCCCTGCCAAAGTTCTCACAAGCGACTCCGTAGTCGGCTGGGAAGTCCCCCCTGATAATGGAGAAATTGCGGTATCTACTATATCCACTCCCGCTTCTATGGATTTCAGGTTTGTCATTGCACCAAGTCCCGCAGTATTATGAGTATGCACTTCTATCGGAACATTTACTACTTTTTTCAGTTCCTTTACAAGCTCATATGCCCTGTAAGGGAGCAATATCCCCGCCATATCTTTTATGGCTATGGAGTCGGCTCCCATTTCCTGCATTTCCATTGCAAGATTTTTATAATATTCCACTGTATGTACGGGGCTTATAGTGTAGCATATCCCCAGTTGGCTGTGTCCTCCGTATTTTTTTGTACTTTCGGATGCCTGTCTTATATTTCTGACATCATTCAGAGCGTCGAATATTCTTATTATATCTATACCGTTTTTTATGGACTTCTCTACAAATTTATCTACTATATCGTCGGCATAATGTCTATATCCCAATAAGTTCTGACCTCTCAGGAGCATCTGTAATTTAGTATTTTGGGCTCTTTTTCTTATTTCTCTCAATCTTTCCCACGGGTCTTCATTTAAAAATCTTATCGCCGAATCAAAAGTAGCTCCTCCCCATACTTCAAGGGCATAATATCCTGCCTTGTCCATTTTTTCTACTATGGGAAGCATTTCATCCGTTGTGAGCCTTGTTGCCATTAATGACTGATGACCGTCTCTTAACGATGTCTCTGTTATTTTCACTTTGCTCAATGTTTCTTCCTCCTTTATACTCGTATAAACTGTCTTAATCTATCTTTTTATAAATTTACTGCCTTTCCGATTTTTCCAAGCCGTTTCCAAATTTAAGCCTTAGGTCCTGCATTTACTATGTTTTCAGGCATATTCGGATATTTGTTTTGGAAGTTTTCTTCAAACATCTTAGCCAATTTTTTCGCATAGATTTCATATTCTTCCTTATTTTTCCATGTATCGGCAGGGTTCATAATTTCACTTGGAACTTCAGGACAGAATTGAGGAACATCTACATTGAAAATATTATCATGTTTATATTCCACATTGTCGAGTTCACCATTTAATGCGGCAGTTACCATAGCTCTTGTATACTTAAGGTTCATACGTTTGCCTATGCCGTAAGGTCCTCCCGACCAGCCTGTATTAATGAGATATACTTTAGTATTGTATTTTTCAATTTTTTCTCCGAGCATTTTTGCATAAACTGACGGGTCCATAGGCATAAACGGCTCTCCGAAACAAGTCGAGAAAGTAGGTTGAGGTTCTGTAACTCCGCGTTCGGTTCCTGCGAGTTTGGAAGTAAATCCCGTTATAAAATGATACATTGCCGCATCCTGACTTAGTTTGGAAATAGGAGGCAGCACACCGAAAGCATCTGCCGTAAGGAATATCACCACTGACGGTATTCCACCCACTCCCGGTATCTGTGCATTTTCTATGTAATGTATCGGATATCCGACACGAGTATTTTCAGTAAGGCTTCTGTCAAAAAAATCCAGCTCCCTCGTATCAGGGTTCATCACAACATTTTCGACAAGACTTCCAAATTTTATCGCGTGAAATATTTCAGGCTCATTTTTTTCTTTCAAGTCTATACATTTCGCATAGCATCCCCCTTCAAAGTTGAAAACTCCATGATTTGACCAGCCATGTTCATCATCTCCTATGAGCTTTCTGTTAGGATCTGTGGACAATGTAGTTTTCCCTGTCCCCGACAGTCCAAAGAAAATGGCCGTTTTTCCTGTTACAGGGTCTATATTTGCAGAACAGTGCATAGGAAGCACGTCTATTTTCGGCATCAGATAATTCATTACACAAAATACACTTTTCTTAATTTCTCCTGAATATCTGGACCCGCATATAATTCCTATTTTAGCTTCATAGTCGATAATAATGGCGGCTTCCGAATGAGTACCATCTACTTTGGGATTGCATTTAAAGCCGGGTGCCGCAATAATCGTAAAATCGGCAGTATGATAATTAGCAAGTTCTTCGGCATTAGGTCTTATTAATAACTGATGTATAAATAAATTCTGACTGGCAAGCTCGTTTACAATTCTGAATTTTCTTCGGCATACAGGATCCGCTCCTGCTATTCCGTCAAAAATAAAAATTTCCCTGTTCTGGAGATAGGATACGAGTTTCCCGTAAATAGCGTTAAATTTTTCTTTTTCAATGGGTTTGTTCACTTTACCCCATGCAATGGAGTCATGAATGCCCGGAGTATCAACGATATATTTATCTTCAGGAGAACGTCCTGTATACTTCCCTGTCGTTACAACTAAAGCTCCACTTGCTGACAATATGCCTTCCTCTCTTTTTAACGCATGTTCAACAAGTTCTGCAGGTGTCAAATTTCTATAAACTTGAGCTACATTCACTATCCCTAATTTTTCCAAATCTTTTGTCACTTTTTTCATAATACTCCCTCCGTATTTACAAAATTTTGTAGTCATTTGTAAAAATAAACATATTTAACAAATCAATACTTTTTATTTTAATAAGGGTTGATATTCTTTAAACTTCCTAGTCTTTACTTTTACAATCATCTATCATAAAATTTAGCAATTAACATCAATAAAACAAAAAATTCCCTACTTTGTATGTAGGGAAACGCAAAACATTTTTAATTTTAAAAAATAATTTTTAAATATCTCAATTTTGAATTTGTTTGGGTTATGTTAAATTTATAATAATATTTTTATA
>CALIJH010000019.1 GCA_938017765.1 uncultured Leptotrichia sp. | reverse complement strand
GCAATTATCATAAGTTCTCTTTTGCTTATATTTAATCCCAATTTTCCTTTCAGATCTGTATTTGAATGTACATTTGACTTTGTATTTACGGGTCTATTTTTATTCCTTGTATCTCTTTTTATCATTAAATCATGTTCTATATTGTTATAATAATCGTTTATAATATTTTCCAGTTCCTTTGATGAATTTGATGAATTTTTGGACGAACTGAATGCAAAATTGGATAAAGTTAAAATCGCAACAAACAAACATATTTTTTTCAGTTTGTCTTTTCCGATATTAATTTTATTTATTTTCACCGGTTATCCTCCTGTACTTCTTTCTCTATTTTCTGACCAATCACAACTCTTTCTATATTTTGAATGTCTTTTATTATATTTATATTTTTATAGCCTGTTATTTTCATTATTTTTTTTACGGTTTCAGCTTGTCTGTAACCTGTTTCAAACAGTAAAAATCCTTCATTTTGGAGATATTCCATACCTTTTCCGCTTATTTCATTATAAAAATACAATCCCTCATCTTCTGCAAATAAAGCCTCATCAGGTTCATGTAACAGAGTATCTTCCGACATAACTGATGTTTCATCATTTGAAATGTACGGCGGATTGGAAATAATCATATCAAATTTTTTATATTCTATATTTTCAAACAAATCAGATTTGAAAAACCTGATATTTTCCGCGTTTAAAATTTCCCTGTTTTTTTCCGATATTTCCAATGCTTTATCTGAAATGTCCGTCCCCATGATTTTTGAATCAGGTATTTCCAATGCGAGAGTTATCCCTATTACTCCACTTCCTGTACCTATATCCAATATTTTCGGACTTTCTTTTTTTTCTTTTCTCAGTATTTTTAAAGCTTCTTCTACTAAAACTTCCGTATCCTGTCTTGGTATCAATACTCCTTTATTCACGTAAAATTTTCTTCCGTAAAACTCCTGTTCATTCAGCAAATATTGGACAGGAAATTTTTCTTTACCAATTTTTCGGATATAATCCCTTATTTTATTGACTTTTTCTTCATCGGGTATTTCCCTATATTTAGTAAACAGAAGCATTCTGTCTATATTCAGAATATGCGAAAATACAATTTCTGTTATAAGTTTTGCTTCATTTATATTATTTTTTTCTAAATATGACACACTTTTGTCAATTAATGTTTTCAGATTTTCTATTTTATTATTATTTTCAGTTTTATTATTTTTCCCGAAAATATTATCATCAAACATTTGATTTTCAGCGATTTCTTTATTATTTCCTGTAATTTCATTAAGTTTTTCTTTTATTTTTTCAATATTGTCATCAGACAATATTTTTTCAAAATTAGCATAGAGCATTATCCTGTCCATTTCAAGTACCTGAGAAAAAACAGTTTCTGCCATTATTCTTGAATTTTTTATATTTCTTTTTTCCAGATAATTAATAGATTTATTTAATATATCCAGCAGATTATTCATTATCACCAACAGCTTTCAGTAATTCAGCCTGTTCATAGGCAGTCAGAGCGTCTATCATTTCATCAAGGTCTCCGTCAAGGACAGCATCCAGTCTGTGCAGCGTAAGTTTTATTCTATGGTCTGTTACTCTTCCCTGCGGAAAATTGTATGTTCTTATTTTTTCCGAACGGTCTCCGCTTCCCACTTGGGACCTTCTTTCATTTTCTACTTCTTTTCTTTGTTTTTCATATTCTATCTCATATAACTTTGAGGCAAGAACTTTCATTGCTGCTTCTTTATTTTTTATTTGAGACCTTCCGTCCTGTGAAGTTACTACAAGTCCTGTAGGCAAGTGTGTTATTCTTACCGCAGAATCCGTCGTATTTACGTGCTGTCCTCCTGCACCGCTTGACCTGTAAGTATCTATTTTCAAATCACTCGGATTTATTTCCACTTCGTTTACGTCTTCTATTTCAGGCAGAACCGCTACAGTTATAGTGGAAGTATGTATTCTCCCTGATGCTTCAGTAGCAGGAACTCTCTGCACTCTGTGAACACCGCTTTCAAATTTTAGTCTTGAATAAGCTCCGTTCCCCTTTATGAGGAAAGTAACTTCTTTCAGTCCGCCCACTCCTATTTCACTCTTATCTATTATTTCAGTTTTCCATCTGTTTCTTTCCGCATATCTTGTAAACATTCTGAAAATATCCGACGCAAAGAGGGCTGCTTCATCTCCTCCCGCTCCTGCTCTTATTTCCATTATAACGTTTTTATCATCATTAGGGTCTTTAGGAAGAAGCAGTATTTTCAGTTCCTCTTCCAGTGCGGGAATTTCTTCTTCTATTGTACGGATTTCTTCCAGCATCATCTCTTTCATTTCGTGGTCTTTTTCAGATTTCAGATCCTCTTTCAGACTTTCCATTTCTTCTTTTCTTGATTTATAGTACGTATATTTTTTTACAACTTCATCAATACTGTTTAATGCTTTATTATATTCCATTATTTTTTTAGGGTCTGAAATAACTTCAGGGTTCATAAGTAATTTTGTCAGCTCTTCATGCTTTAAAACAACATCATCCAATTTTTGAAACATATATAATTTCCACTCCTATTTTTATTGAATTTTTCTAATTATTGTATCATATTTCCGTCTATTTTTCAAATATCTGAAACAGCCATATTATCTTTTAATTTTAAATCGCTTCATATTTTAGAATATAATGAGAGAATAATTTCAGATAGAATTATAACTATAATAATTTATAAACCCATTTTATATAAATTCGATATTGTTAAAATACATCATTTAATGATATAATCTGACTGAAAATCGGTATACAAAGAAAGCGGGAAACAAATGAAAATTGATGATATCTTAAAAGAAATTTTTAATCTCAGAACAAACAGAAGACGTGAGAATATTGATGATTTAAAATTAATTTATGAACTGTTGGGAAGTCCCTGCAAAAATTGTAAAATTATACATATCGCAGGAACAAACGGAAAAGGTTCCACAGCTTCCATTACTGAAAATATACTTCTTTCAGCCGGCTATAATGTCTGTAAATTTACATCGCCTCACATTTTAAAATATAATGAAAGAATAGTTTCAGATAAAACTATGATTTACGACGAAGAAATCATCAAAAATTATAATATAATCAAAAAAACTGTAAATGATTATAAGAATGGTAATTGTAAAGATATAATCAGCAATCGTATAGAAATTCAGCTTAATTTTTTTGAAATAACTACATTTATTGCCCTTTTATTCTTTGAAAGTCAAAAGCCTGACTTTGTTATTATGGAAACAGGTTTAGGGGGCAGACTGGATGCTACGAATATCTTAAATTCCGATATTTCAGTAATTACAAATATTACTTTTGACCATATGAACATTTTAGGAAATACTTTGCAGCAGATTGCTTATGAAAAAGCAGGAATTATAAAAAAAGACGAACTTTGTATTTTTTCGGATAATCTGCCTGATTTGAAAAAAGAAATAGATAAAAGAACTAAAAATTCAGTTAATGTCATTGAGAAATATAAAGATATGAATGTAAAATTGGATAAAAAAAATTATAGAACTGTTATAACCATTGAAGATACAAAGTTTACACTACCTCTATTCGGAAAATTTCAGGCATATAATTTTCTGCTTGCTTATGAAATAGCAAAAATTTACACTATTGATAATAACACTATTCAAAAAGGGCTTAATAATATTTACTGGCCTGCAAGATTTGAATTTTTCTCAATGAATCCCGCTGTTATATTAGACGCAGCACATAATGAAGACTCTATAAAAAAACTTACTGAAAATCTTCAGGAACTTTATAAAAAAAATGAAGTAATTTTGATTACTTCATTATTAGATACAAAAGATTTTTCATCAGTTTTTTTTCAGCTTGAAAATATTACTGATAAAATATTTATCACTTCCCTAAAAAATATAGTCTATGGACTTTCAGCAGAAGAAATAAAGGAAAAAATGCAGTCCCTGAATATTCCCACTGAAAATATTATTTTTGAAGATAATATTTCCATTGCCTATAAAAAAGCATTGTGTTTTCTAAATGACAAAACTTCAGGATATAAAGTGATTGTTATATGCGGCTCTTTTTATGAGATTTCCGAATTCAGAAAAATGATAAAATAATAGGATTAAACGGGATTAATCATATATTTTTTCCATAAATTCAAAAACATCTTCCAGCACAATCCATTTATTTTGCTTTTTTTCAACAGAAATTTTAATTTCCGTATCTAAAGTACGACGAGCTTTCGATACTTCTTCCTCAAAAGTCTGTAATATAATTTTAACACTTTCCATTACATATTTCATTTTTTCTTTTTCTGACTCTATCATCTGAACCTGTTCAATAGTTAGACCTGTCTTTTTTTTGAAGTTTTCCTCTGCTTTTTTAAAAATTTTATTTTCATCCTTATCAATATCGGGATATTTTACTTTCAATTTTACATTTGCTTCAGTTTCTGAGATATATTCTATTTCCTTAATTTCAAATTCACTATTTCTCATGGCCACATTCATTATGCCTCTGAGCATAGCCAATATTACTATATCTTCTTCCGTACCATTGAAATTTATGTCAAAAATTTCATTTAAAATCTCCTTTCGGGATAAATATTTTATTTTCTCTTTCACAGCTTTTTCTATTTGGACACTGTTCTCCTTTGTATACTTTTGAGAAACCTTCGCTTTTGGTTTTACAGTAACTTTATAAGGTTCTCCAATTATTACCATTGATGATAAGATAAGTAATATTACTAATAATTTTCTCATTACGATCTCCTTTTTCATAACCCATTTTTAATTAATTATATCACATAAAAGAACAATTTTTATTTTTTATTCTTTAAAACATATTGATTTTAGCTAATTATACTATATAAAACTGAAAATAGCCTGAAAATTTCAGATAAAAATAAAAAGAAGCAGAAAATCATTTTTTATTCTACTTCTTTTAAATTCATTTTACAAAATTTTACTTTTTAATTTTCTCCAATGTAAAGTCTTTCAAACAGTTTAGGACACACTTTTTTCATTGATTTAGGTACTTTTTCGCACCATGTAAATTTTAATTTAGGATAATCAGTATCCTTGTATCCTATTTTTTCCTTATAACTGTCAAACTCATCCAAGTATTTTTCAAATACTTCTTCAAATTCTCTAATATTATTCTTTTTGCCGAAAGCATCAACTGCAACAAAGAAAAAATCTTCATTTTCATAAAAGTCCTGTATATACTCTTCATCATCGAAGTTTTCTATATAATTTATCAAATTGTCAGGTTTTTTAACTACATCGTTATAAGTTTTTTCTCCTTGAGAAATAAGCCATAATCTGAAAAAGTCAAAACTATCTTCCCCCGTATCCCCATTTACGAGATATGAAGCACACCAAAGTTTTTCATTATAGGATTCTAACATTATTTCATCTACTGTTATGCCGAAACTGAATATTTCCTCATTAGCTTTATCCGTTAAAGCATCTGTCAAATAACTCATCACTTCAAAATCATCTTTGTATTTTTTTCTGGCACCATTAACATATTCCCAGAAATTTTCCCTTGTCATTTTTAATTCCATA
>CALIJH010000018.1 GCA_938017765.1 uncultured Leptotrichia sp. | reverse complement strand
TAAATGCTCAGATAAGTTTCAGCGGTTCTTCAACATTGGCTCCTGTCATAAGCAAGATTTCCACTTCGTTTATCGAAAAATACGAAACTTGGAACAAAGTAGATTCTTCATTACCCGAAGAAAATATTACCATATACGTATCTGCAGGAGGTTCAGGAGCAGGAGTAAAAGCAGTTCTTGACAATGTAGCAAATTTCGGAATGCTTGCCCGTGATATAAAAGACAGCGAAAAAGAAAAAGTTAAGGATTTGAAAGCATTTACACTGGGACTTGACGCACTTACCATTTCAGTAAATCCTGAAAATAAGTTTATTCAGTTAAAAGGCGGAAACATTACAAAAGAGGAAATCATAAAAATATTTTCGGGAGAATATAAAAAATGGAGCGACCTTGACAAATCCCTTCCTAATGAAGATATAGTAGTTGTAACTCGTGATTTGAGCGGAGGAGCTCATGAAGTTTTCCAGAAAAACATAATGAAAGATGTCAATGTCAGAGATGATGCTATTCAAGCACCTACAATGGGAGCATTGGTCGCAAAAATCATCGAAAATAAAAACGCCATAGGTTATGCTTCTTTCGGGATAACAAATCAAAATGCTGGAAAACTTATTCCTTTAAAAGTCGACGGTGTGGAACCTACTGAAGCGAATATTCTGAATAAATCGTATTATATTTCAAGACCTTTGATAATAATGAAAAGTGGAGAACTGACAAAAACTGAAAAAATATTTGTTGACTTACTTAAATCGGAAGAAGGAAAAAAAGTTATAAAAGATATGGGATTTATTCCTGTTTCAGAATAAAAGCGAGGTAAAGAGTGAAAAATATTTTCAGATATTCGATATACTTACTCACAGTATTATCCATATTTATACCGGCAGTAATGCTGATATATTTGTTTATGGAAGCCCGCCCTTTTTTTAAGGAACAGACATTATCCGATTTCATTTTTGGAAAAGTCTGGAGAGCAAGCGAACCTCATCAGAGTTTTCAAATATTCAATATTCTGTATGCAGGATTTTATATTTCGATTTTGGCTTGTATAATATCATTTCCTGTTTCATACGGAATTTCAATGTTTATCTGTTTTTATTCTAAAAATTTAACAAAAAAAATAATTATATGGACGGTAAATATCCTTTCGGGGATACCGTCCATTGTATACGGCTTTTTTGGAATGACGGTGATACTGAAAATTCTGGAAAAAACTTTCTCTCTATCCACAGGAGAATCTGTTTTAGCAGGAAGTCTTATTTTATCCATAATGATTATTCCATTTTTTGTCGGAAGTTGCATTGAAAGGATAGAAACCGTCAAAAAGAAATTTGAAAAGAACTCTGACGCTTTAGGTGTTACAAAGGAATATTTTATCCGCAAAATAGTTTTCAGAGAAACGAAATTTTCAGTAATGACAGCATTTTTACTGGCATTTGCAAGAGCAACAGGTGAAACAATGGCAGTTATGATGGTAATAGGAAATTCTCCCCAGTTTCCACGTATCCTTACAAAAGCTGAAACTGTGCCTGCTCTGATTGCTCTGGAAATAGGAATGAGTGAAGTGGGAAGCAGACATTATTCCGCATTATTTGCTTCCGCTTTTGTATTGCTTATTACCGTATTGATTATTAATATAATATTTTTTATTTTGAACGGAATAAGAAAAGAATATATGGAAAATTAAAAATTATAGATGATTATATTTAAAATATACAATTAATCATAATTATAAATTATGATCATAAATTTTATGACAAAACAAGAAAAACATATATTGAAAATTATGTATAATTATATTTATAAAGTTAATAAAAAAACAAGGAGAATATATATTGAAAATTAAGGATTTAATTATAAAAATATGGATTTATCTTTCAACAGTTATTGTCTTTTTTACTATTTTCAGTATAATTTATTTTGTAATATCCAAAGGTATCAGAGAGATGAATTTAGATTTTCTGTTAAAAAACCCTGAAGGTATGCCCCTCGGAAGCAAAGGCGGTATTAAAAATGCCATTATCGGTTCTGTTTTTTTAATGTTTTTAGCTATTATCTTTTCTGTTCTTCTGGGAATGGGCTGTGCAGTCTACAATACTGTTTACTGTAACTCAAAGATTATTAAAATTGCAATTCGCCTAATAATTCGATGTATATCTTCGATACCGTCTATCATTATCGGGTTATTTGTATACGGATTTTTTATAGTAACTTTTAATATACCGAGAAGTATGCTGACCGCTGGAATTTCACTGGGAATTATGGTTTTCCCGTTTGTGGAGATAAGGATTGAAAAAAGTATTCTGAATGTGGACAGACTGATTATAAGAGAAAGCAATTCTTTAGGAATTGGAAAAGACTATATGTGCAAAAAGCTTATATTACCGATAATCAAAAGAGAAATCATATCTACGGGAATACTGGCGGGAAGTTATGCCATAGGTGCAACGGCTCCGCTTCTTCTTACAGGGGCGGTCTTTATAGGCGGAAATTCCAACAGGTTACTAAGCCCTGTAATGGCTTTGCCTTTTCATCTTCATATGCTTTTAGGACAGACTGCTTTATATGAAAAAGCCTACGCCACTGCATTTATATTAATATGTATTCTTATAATTCTGCATATCTTATCGGAAATTGTAATGAACGGACTGGGAGGAATATTAGTTGAATATATTGGAAATAAAAGACGTTAGTATATATTATAACGGTAAAGAAATTTTAAAAAATATAAATATAGATGTGAAAGAAAATGAAATTCTATGTATTATGGGACCGTCAGGATGTGGAAAATCGACATTATTATCTTTAATTAACGGATTTCTCAAGGAAAATGGAGGAGAATATACAGGAGATGTTATTTTAAAGGGAGAAAATATAAAATCAATGAAACTTCTTCAGCTTAGAAGAAGTGTATCTACTTTGTTTCAGGATTCCAAACCTTTTCCTTTATCCATAGAAAATAATATTCTCTATCCCATAGAATTTTACGAGGGAAAAGTAAAAAACAGAAAAGAAAGGATTTCTCAATATCTGAAAGATGTAAATCTCTATAATGAAGTTAAAAATGACTTTAAAATGTCAGCCTTAAAGCTGTCAGGCGGACAGAAACAGAGACTCTGTATCGCGAGAATGTTGACGACAGACCCTCATATTCTTATATTTGATGAGCCATGTTCTTCCCTTGATAAGGAAAACACATTGATAATTGAAAATCTTATAAAAAGACTGGCTGAAAAATATACTGTTATTTTGACTACACATAATGTGGAACAGGCTGAAAGAATAGCAGATAGGACTATTAATATAACAAAAATACTATAAAATAAAATTAAAATTCTTTCCAAAATTTTTTTAATCAAATATTCTTATTAATATATATTTATTAATCCCAATATGTATTTTATTAATCAAAAGAAAGTTTTGATTTTATAAAATTAATAAATTCTTCTTTTTCCTCTTCCGAAGAAAAAACCCTGAATGGAATAATAATAGTCGAAACAGGAGGATTAAAAAGATATATCGCTTTATCCGTCTGTTTTGCCTTGAAAATTTGGCTATATTCCACAATATTATCTCCCTGAGATGTTTTTTCATTAAGGTAGCTATGCTTAAATAATATTGTTCTTTCTCCTAAAATATTACTGTCCTTTTTATATATTATTTTCAACACCTTGTTTTCTATAAGTTTATGAAACAACATCGGAGATATTACAAATACTGCCGCTGTTAAAAATATTATCCCTATAAAAAAGTTAAAACCCTTACTTCCTGTTACACTTACAATTGTTATACCTAATAAAGCGGGAGTTGCTGAAAGCATAAGCCTCATCTTCTCTATTTTTCTTCTGAAAATTTCAGAATTTCTCATACAAAATGAAATGTGTTCCATATATTCCTGTTCCGTCAAATCAAAAGATATTTTCATTTTATTTTCCTTTCTCATAAAATTTTATCTCTTAAGACTGTTAATTTTTAAAAATTTTTATCTCCTAAGTTATATCCAAAGTTTCATTAATATTCATAATTATTTCATGTTTTATTCAATTATCCTACTTTAGATAATTCTCTTATTTTTTCATTTAATTATCCAATAATACAAAATAAGTTTTAGGATTATCAGGGGAAATGAGTATTTTTATCTTATCCCCTACCCTGTATTTTCCGAGTTTCCATTCAAATTTTCCGTCAGAAAAATATATATTGCCGTTCATATCCTTGACAACCAGTCTATATAAACGTCGACGACTGACATAAAAATTCATTTTTTTAATATCTGTTATTTCACCCGTTATTTCGAGTCCTGACAATTTTAATTCTTTTATTTTTAATATTCTCCTTATATTTAAAATAATCAGACATATCCCTGTTATTAGAGTAATAAAACCGATTAATAAAAATATATATCCTATAAAATTAGTAGCATCCATTTTTAAAATATCCGTTGAAAAGAATAACGATACACTTCCGTATATTATAAGAAATATTCCTGTAAACCAATTTAAAAATTTTTCCATTAAATGACCTCTTTTATTCTATTTTTTTTTTATTAGATTTATTCTAAAAATTATTTTTTATAAAATCATTTCTGATTTTTCTGTATATTTCTATATCGGGATAATTTCCCAGCTCTATATCTCCATTTTTTTCTTCCATAATATTTTTAATGGATAGCCTATCCATTAATCTGTCGTATAAATCATTATATTTTGTTTCCAATTCTCTAAAAACATTAAAATCCTGTATTCCGTAAAGCATATTTTTTTCTCTTAAACTATGAAGAGGTTTCATATTTTTCCCGGGATAGACAAAAAACATATCCCCTGCCGACCATTTTTCCTTTTTGTAGGAAATATCAGAAAATACATCTTCTACATATATTCCATAAGCCCAACGCAACATTCCTTTCATTTTGAAAAGATATGTATATAACCCTGTCAGTCTTGACTCTATAAGGGGGCTTTTTATAAAAACATTGAATGTCTGTGGAAAACAGCATGAATACCATGTCATTTTTGAGCTGTTTTTCTCCATTTTTCCATATCCTTGACTTTTTTTGTTATAATATTCACCCATAAGAAGTGTATTTATAGAAAAACTTTCCAAATCATCTTCATATTCCTCTAAAAATCCCTTGCTATGAATGGCGTATTTATATTGCAGTTTTTCTGCTGTACATGAATTCAGAAAATCCGAATATTCTTTAAATATTTTTAAAGAGCTTGGTTCATCTCCTATTATTTTAGTTTTAGACAGATAATTTTTTTCTTTCAAATGGTGAAATAACAGTCTTATATATTCTGCCAATTCGGATTTATTACGGATATAGTCCGTAATTCCCTCATCTTCATCGTAAACACTTATTCTTATAGGATCAGAATAATCTTCGAGGGGGGAGCCGAAATCATATCCGTGCCAATTTCCTATAAGTCCAAAAAGATTTATCTCTTCATCTATCCCTAATTTGTAGCAAAGTTCCACATATCTATCAAGATTTGAAAAATCAGAGATTAATTTCCCATTTTTTCTTGAAACTTTTACAATATTGTATTCATATAGACGGGAAGGGTTTTCTTTTACATCAAAACATTTCTGTCCTGCCCACGGAAAATCGGACACTATAAGATTAATAACTTTTTGACCTAATTTTTTCATCTCTTTCAAATAATTTTCTATTACATAAAAATGTTCTTCAGAAAAATATTTCAGATTATATGCCCTCGCCCACGAACATGGATGCTGCCATAAATCAAGGAAAAATTTATTTTTCGGCAGTATATAATTTATCACGTCGATAGTTAAATTTTTTTCTTCTATCAGTTTTTCTTTTTTATAACCGTTATTTTCAAATAATTTTATATTTATAATAATTTTTTTTCCTAAGAAGTCTTCAGGAACAACTCCCTGAATAAACACAGGTACTTCGCCTTTGGGATAAACTTTGCTCTGTTCCGACAAAATTATATCCGCTATTTCATTGCCATTATCATCTTTTACATAATCTACAAGGCTCGGATAAACCGAACTAAGCTCACAATCTACTTTCAGACGGTATCTTCTATCCAATCCCCACCAAGGTAAATCCAAATCCTCATTTATATTTAAGCATGCCTCTTGAGGAAAATCGACTGTAACAAAAAATCCGAATTCCTCATTTTTAGCAACTTCCAATTTTGAAATTTCATCATTATTAAATTTTTCCAAATTATCCATTTTGCAATTTCTATAAAAATTATGCGTACTGCTATAAACTTTCATAATGACCTCCCTGATTAAGTTAAACATAACATATGATTGTATATGTTCATACTTTTTTAATAAAATTAAAATTTTATAAATATTATTTTAAAAAATTCAATCACAACTTTTGTATTGAAGTACTATTATAATGATAACACAAAAAAAATAAATGTCAATAAAAAATAGCGACTCTATTGCATTATTGAATTTCATAGGGTATAATTAAATTACTATAATGATATATTGAAAAAATAAGAAGAAAGAAGGAGGATGTTTTAAAATGTACACTTGTAGCGAAATAACAAAAATCAAGGAAAATACAGCAACCTTATTTAACATCTACGTTCTTTGATGTTCCTGAATTTCAGATTCAAAAAGAGCAGGTTGTTCTTTATGTCGAATTTATGATAAGATTTCTGTATTATTACCCTTTCTTCCGAATTTTTTTATTATCAATAAAAATTTCTAAAGAAAAATCATATAAATCTTATCTAAAATTCATCATCATATTTTCTTAAAACATAAAATAAAAATAATTCATTATTGTAATCTGTAATCTTGAAATTACAGAATTTTGTCTTTAATTCTAAAAAAATATCCTGACAATTTCGATTTATTTTTCGATATATTAAAAACTTTAAAGGAGAAGATAATTATGAAAAATTTTTACAACAATCCGAAAATTACAAAAATAATATTTTCGATTATAAGTTTGAGTCTGGTATTTATGCTGACAGCATGTCAGAACAAAAAAGAAGAAACGAAAGAAACGGAAAAAAACAAAGAAAATGCTGAAATCACAGTAATGATACCCGACTGGGGTGCACCTACCGAAGAAATGCTCAAAGAATTTAAAGATGAAACGGGGATTACAGTTACGGTACTGCCTACAGCATGGGATGATATAAAAAGTAAAATATCCATTGCAGCCGCGGGAAAAAAAGCTGCTGCTGACGTTATCGAAGTCGACTGGTCATGGGTTGGAGAATTTGACAGTGCAGGCTGGCTTGAACCTCTTCAAGTCGACGAAGCTACACAGAAAGATATCCCGTCTATCTCTTATTTTCAAGTAAAAGATAAAATATATGCTATCCCTTATGCCAACGGAATAAGACTTTCATATATAAATAAGGAAATGTTCTCCAAAGCCGGTATTAATGAAGCCGATTATCCTAAATCATGGTCGGAAATGGAAGCTATCTTTGATAAATTGAAACAAAATAAAATAATCGAATATCCTATGCTGTTTTCTTTAAATGCGGAAGAAATAACAACGACATCTTTCCTCACTATCGCATATACGAGAAATGGTAAAATATTCAATAATGACGATACTTTAAATAAAGAAAGTGCATTAGATATACTTCAATTATTGAGAAAATATCTGGACAAAGGATATATCAATCCTGCAAGTACTTCTACACCCGGAATCGATGTATTCAGAGGTATAAACAATGCTCAAGGGGCATTTTTAATAGGCCCTACATCACATATAACAAGCACTAACGACCCTAAAGTTTCAAAAGTCGTAGGACAGATTACCACTATTCCTGCAATGGCGAAAGACGGTCCTGCCAAAGAAACAGTTACATTTACCGAAGCTGTCGGAATTTCAGCTTATTCTCAAAATAAGGAAGCAGCAAAAAAATTTATAGAATGGTTCTCCAGACCTGAAACTCAGCTGAAATTAAACAAAGCTATAAACAATATGCCTACAAGAACAAGCGTGATAGAAGAAATGGTCAAAAACGGGACAATTAAAGACCCCGGATCAATAATAGAGCAGTCTAAAATAGTTGTATCCCCTTTCCCTAACGGAGTTCCTAAATATTATACTAAAATGAGTACGGAAATATTCAATATTATAAATCAAATGGGACAGAGAAAATTCACGCCTGAACAGGCAGCCGACCTTATGGAGCAAAAAGTAAACGAGCTTGCAAAAAATAAAAACTAAAATCGAAAGGATACGAAAATGTTGAAAAAAAGCATAAATTTCTTTATAGCGGCTATTCTGCTTTTTACTGTTTTAACAGGATGCCAGTCAAAAAACGGACAGAAAACAGAGGAAAAAAGCTCTGAAAAGAAAGAAACCGAAATTACACTGATGTTACCTGACTATGGTATTCCGCCTGAAGAAATGCTAAAGGAATTTAAAGACGAAACGGGAATTACAGTTAAAACTTTGCCTACATCATGGGATGATATAAAAAGTAAGGTTTCCATTGCAGCCGCAGGAAAAAAAGCTGCTGCCGATATAATAGAAGTAGACTGGTCATGGATCGGAGAATTTCAGAGTGCAGGTTGGCTCGAACCCCTTGAGATAGATGAAACTACCCAAAAAGACATTCTTTCCCTCGATTATTTCAAAGTAAACGGAAAATATTACGCTATGCCCCATTTCAATGATTTGAGAGTGGCATATATAAATAAGGAAATGCTGAAAAAAGCGGGTATCGAAGGACAGCTCCCTGCTAAATGGAGCGAGCTTGAAAAAGTAATGGAACAGCTTCAGTCCAAAAATATTATCAAATCCCCTATGCTATATCCTTTAGGAGCTGAAGAAAACGCTACAACCTCCTTTATAACTTTGGTTTATACAAGAAACGGAGAAATCTTCAATAAAGACAATACCTTGAACAAAGCTAATGCATTGGACGCTTTACAAATGATAAAAAAATATTTGGATAAAAAATATATAGACCCTCATTCCGTTTCAGCCGACGGAGGAGATGTATACAAAGGAATAATAAACGGAAATGGAGCATTTCTGATTGGACCTACTTTCTATATTACAAGTGCCAATGATCCGAAAGAATCAAAAGTTGTAGGGCAGATTTCAACTTTACCTATTCCGGGTAAAGACGGTTCCGCTGTAAAAACCGTTGCATTTACGGAAGCTATGGGGATTTCCGCTTATTCACAAAATAAGGAAGCTGCAAAAAAATTTATAGAATGGGTTTCCAGACCCGAAGTCCAATTTAAACTGAGTAAAGCAATAAATCTTACGCCTACAAGAACAAGCGTTATACAAAAAATGACTGATGAGGGAACTATTCCGGGAGGTGCAGGCTCTCTTATCGAACAGGCTAAAATAGTAGGTTCTCCTTTCCCTAACGGAGTTCCTAAATATTATACCAAAATGAGTACGGAAATATTCAATATTATAAATCAAATGGCACAGGGAAAATTGACACCTGAACAGGCAGCCGACCTTATGGAGCAGAAAGTAAACGAGCTTGCAAAAAATAACGGCTAAATCGGTTTATTTCATATTTTTTCAGAAAAATTTTGAATATTGAAGAAACTTATAGTACTATCACAAAAAAGTACAATATTAGGAGGAACTCTTGAAAAAAGATACCAAAGGAATATTACTGTTACTGCCGTGTCTGCTTATACTGCTTATTTCGGTAATATTTCCTGTAATTCTAACTTTTCGTTACAGTTTAAAGAACTATAACCTGACTGAACCTCAAAACGAGAAATTTATATGGTTCGGTAACTACATAAAAATATTTAAAGACCCTCATTTTTATAATGCCTTATATAACAGTATCTTAATTCTGATTTTTGTTATGATTATAGGAATGACATTCAGTATAATTACAGGATTAATCTTGAATATAAAATCAAAAATCAACCCCGTACTTACTGCTTTAGTAATCATTCCTTGGGCTATGCCTCCTATAGTAAACGGAATAATGTGGAAATTTATCTTTTTTCCGGGATATGGATTTATGAATAAGATTTTGTTAAATCTTCATCTTATAAACAGTCCTGTTTCATGGACTGACAACAGATATTTGTTTCTGATTGTCATTTCTATAGTTATTTCATGGAGAATTATCCCTTTTTCCTCACTGGTTATATTAGCCAATCTTCAGAATATACCCGAAAGTTATTATGATACTGTGGAAGTTTTCGGAGGCAGCAGATTTCAGGCGTTCTATTACGTAACCCTCCCTCTTCTGCTGCCCTCCATAGGAGTAGTCCTTATAAATCTGACTACAACTGCACTCAGTATTTTCGATGAAGTTATCGCAATATCGGGCTATCAGTTTGAAATTCAGACTTTGCTCGTCTATAATTATTCGACAACTTTCAATTTTCTGGATTTTGGTTACGGAAGTGCCATTTCTTATGTCGTAATGCTTATATCAGGAATATTCGGCTATTTTTATGTAAAAAATATGGCTTATGAAAAATAGGAAAGGATTTATTTATGAAAGAAACAAAAAGACAGAAACTTATTTATTATATTACAGTTTTCTTCATAATTCTTTTTAGTGTCGGTCCTATTTTCTGGTGTTTTTTAATAAGTATAACTCCCGAGGGCGACCTTCTTAAGAATAATACGGCGATTTTTCCTGAAGTCGTAACTTTTGATAACTATAAAAACTTTTTTACTTTAGGGAGTAAAGAAAGTGATGTTCTTCTAAACGGATTATCAAACAGTATGTATTTAGCAGTAATCACAGTGTTGGCAGGTATGCCCCTGTCCGTTATCAGCGGATATGCCCTTGCCCGTTATAGAGTCAAATATAAAAATCTGATTATCAGTTTCATTTTAATGACTATAGTAATACCTGTATTCACAACAATTATTCCTATTTATTCTTTTTTTATGGAACATTCCATGCTTGACAGTATGTTCTGGACATCAGTAATATTCATATCAGCGTTTATTCCTCTGAATATATGGATAGTAATGAATTATTTCAGGGAACTGCCCGATAATTTATGGGAAGCCGCAGCAATAGAAGGAGCAAACGAAAGACAGCTTTTTTTCCATATAGGCCTACCTTTAGCCAAGCCTATAGTGCTTACTTCTTCACTCATAATATTTCTGATGTCGTGGAAAGAGTATATCATACCGATGCTTTTACTGTCATCACATAATAATAAAGTTCTGACTCTCATAATGTCGGAATTTATGACAAGGGATGCTGTTAATTACAGTGTCATCGCTATGTCAGGAATAATCGTGATAATGCCTCCCCTATTGGCAAGTATGATATTCAGAAAAAACCTTGTTTCAGGTCTGACGGCAGGGTCTGTAAAAGAATAAACCCTCAATTTCTGCAAAAATTTGTCAATATTTTTACAGCTCTATTAACTATAAAATTTTTCGGAAAACATGAAAGGAGTACATAAATGAATTTATATTTGGATAAAATTACCGAAGCAATAGTAAATATGGATGAAGATAATATTATCTCACTAATCGATGAAGCTCTATCCGGCGGCATATCAGCCGAAGATATATATAATAAAGGGCTAAGCAAAGGAATGCTTGATGTTACAAAACTTTTTGAAAATAAGGAATATTTTGTATCGGAAGTCATAGTATGTGCAGATACTTTAAATCTGGGAGTAAATTATTTGAGAAAAAAATTCCCCGCAAAAGAAGACTCGAAAGGACCGAAAGTTATTATCGGTGTTGTCGAGGGTGATTTGCATGAGATTGGTAAAAATATTGTAAAAATAATGTTTGAAGCCGCAGGTTTTAAAGTTACGGATATGGGAATAAACGTAAAAGCTCACGATATTCTCGACAAAACTATGGAAACAGAACCTGATATAATATGCCTTTCGACAATGATGACCACTACAAGGGGCAAGATGAAAGATGTTGTGGAGCTTATTCACAGTAAAAATCTCAAAAATATTCCGAAAATTATTATCGGCGGAGGAAGTGTCAGTCAAAAATATTCCGATGAAATAGGTGCCGACGGATATTCCGCCAATGCAGTAGACGCCGTTATCCTCGTAAGACGGCTCATAGGAGGTAACTAAGTGGATTTCAGAAAAATGACTTTATTGGAATATATAAACAGTGAAAACAGATTTTTCTTTTTACCCGATATGGCAACAAACGGACTGAAATTTTTTGGAGTAAAAAGCTATGACGTATATCAAAATCCTGAAATGCAGTTGAAATTGGCAAAACGCATGAACAGTGAATTTGAATCAGATTTCATATATTCATTCTGCGACGGAGCAATTTTTTGTGAAACTCTCGGACTCAAATTATTAAAACCCGACTATGATTTTCCAAGTGTTATGAGTCATCCTTTCAAAACTATTAAAGATATAGAAAAAATTTCCGTCCCTGACCCGTACAAAGACGGCAGAATGCCTGTAAATTTAAAAAGTTTGAAATTAATCGCTGAAAATATAAATAAACCCCTATATGTTTCAATACAGGGACCTTTCACTTTAGCAGTCCAGCTGGCAGGGGCAACTCATTTATTGGGAGAAGTAATAAGAAATCCAGAATTCATAGAAAAAATTCTTGATTTTACTACAGAAACCGTACTCAGATATACAAAAGCCGTCTATGAAGCGGGGACAATGTATATCTCAATAGCCGAACCGGGAACTGTTACACTTAGTCCAAAAAATTTTCAACATTATGTCGTGCCGAGAATAAATAAAATTTTTGATTCGATTAACTGCTGGAAAGGAATGCACATATGCGGAGATACTTCATTATTCCTTGATTTAATGCTCAGTTGCAACCTTGATGCCGTCAGTCTTGACCAGATAATGGATTATAGAACCGTAGTTAAAAAAATCCCTAAAGATAAGGTACTTATAGGCAATCTTGATCCTATAGACCTTTTAGGAAAAGGAAGTGTAGAAGAAATAAAAACTTATACAGAAGAACTCTGCAAAGCAATGCTTCCCTATAACAATTATCTGTGTGCATTCGGCTGCAACTGTCTGAATGATACTCCTGATGAAAATCTGAGGGCTGCGATTAATACAGTAAGAAACTTTAAGAAAAGATAATTTAGAATTGAGGTAATTATGATTGAAAGAAGCAAAGTAATAGAAAATGTTAAAAATAACGGTGTTACTGTTGCCAAATTTTTAGGCTTTATAAAAAAAGACCCTCCTGCTATTATTACAAGAAAAATAGGCGAGGAGCTGGAAAAATTTGAAGATTATATAGATATGGAGTACGAATATAAAGTTTTTGAACAGGACGGAGAAATGTATGCGGATATCCTCTATACTATAGGCGGACGGCTTGAAACTGTTATACAGAATTATGTAGATAACGGAGAAGGTATAAGAGCCATGATAATGGATAAAATAGGCGTAGTTACATTAGACTCGATAAAAGATGAAATAGAAAAGGAAATATATAAAGACTACGGGTACAGAGTAACTTCCGAAGGATATCCCGGAAGCCCTCGATATCCCCTCCGTATCCAGAAAGAAATTTTGGATAAAATGAAAAATGTAAAAAGTATAAATGTAAATGAATATTTTCAGTTAAATCCTGTAAAGTCCGTAGCACTAAGGCTTACTCTTTCTGAATAAAATTTTCTGCAATCTCTATAAAAAATAGAAAATAGTTTTTGATAAAAAATTTAAAGAATAAGGAAAAAATATGAAAGAGCAATATAATTATCTTTTAAATAAAAGCAGAACTTATACAAAAGATTTATATAGAAAAGAAAATCTTTCCGATGAAATATATATTGATAATATGAAAGACCTCGATATATGGGCTAAAAAATATGAAAAAGAAAATGGTGTCAAAGGTTTATACAAAGAGCATTTTGAATGGGTAAACAATATTCTTGAAATGAAAGTTATAAAACTTGGACGGTTGCAGTTTGAAATAATGGAAAAAGCAGATGATGATTTACAAAATATTCTTAAAAAAAACTGCCCTATAGAAAATTTTAATAAAAATTTTCTTTTTATCAATGTTCATATAAGAGAAGGAGAAAAACTCGAATTTAAAGCTTGCGAGAAATCATATAAAATGGCGGAAAATTTTTATAAATCAAAAGGATATTCTTTTTCCAAAATAGTTTTTGTATGCTATTCATGGCTTCTAAATCCTGATTTGAAAATCCTGCTTCCTGAAAACAGTAATATTATCAGATTTCAAAAAAAATATAATATCTTTTTCTCTAACGAAAATGAAGAAAAACCTCAAATTATCGAAAGAATTTTTGAAAAAACTGAAAAAGATATTGAAAATTGGGAACAAAATACTATTTTACAGAAAAAGTTGAAAGAAACATGGTTAAAAGGACAGAAATTTCCCATGACAAAAGGGTATTTCATTCAATGAGATAAAAATGAAATAAATTTTAAAAAAAGGAGAAAAGCTCATGTTAAAAAGAAAAATAAGATTATTGACAGCAATAATTTTAATTATGTCGGTTTTTATCGGATGTCAGTCCAATAAAAATGAAGAAACAAAAAAAGAAAATAAGGAAGGAGCCGAAATAACGCTTATGATACCTGACTGGGGAGCTCCTACGGAAGAAATGCTGGTAGAATTTAAAGCTGAAACGGGAATTACCGTTAAAGTACTGCCTACTGCGTGGGACGATACCAAAAGTAAAATTTCCATAGCTGCCGCAGGTAAAAAAGCTGCTGCTGACGTTATTGAAGTAGACTGGTCATGGGTCGGAGAATTTCAAAATGCAGGCTGGCTCGAACCTCTCGAAGTGGATGAAACTACACAGAAAGATATCCCGTCCGTTTCTTATTTTAAAGTTGGCAATCAAATATATGCTGTACCTTATGCCAATGGACTAAGATTGGCGTATATTAATAAAGATATGCTTTCTAAAGCAGGTATTTCCGAATATCCGAAAACTTGGACAGAAGCGGAAGCCGTTTTTGATAAACTGAAACGAAATAAAATTACAGATTATCCTATGTTATTTCCTTTAAATGCCGAAGAAAAGACTACTACTTCATTTTTAACTTTAGCATATACGAGAAACGGCAAAGTATTTAATAATGATGACACTCTGAATAAAGAAAGTGCATTGGATACCTTACAACTTATTAAAAAATACATCGATAAAGGATATATCAATCCTGCGAGTGTTTCCACACCCGGCATTGATACTTTCAGAGGTATAAACAATGCTCAAGGTGCATTTCTAATAGGTCCTACATCTTTCATCACAAGTTCCAATGACCCTAAAGTGTCTAAAGTTGTGGGGCAGATAACTACTATTCCTGTTCCGGGAATAGACGGTCCTGCCAAACAGACTATCACATTTACTGAAGCTATGGGAGTTTCTGCTTATTCACAAAATAAAGAAGCTGCAAAAAAATTTGTAGAATGGTTCTCAAGACCCGAAATTCAGCTGAAACTGAATAAAGCTATAAACAACACTCCTACAAGGACAAGTGTTATAGAACAAATGGTTAAGGAGGGAATTATTAAAACTCCCGGCTCCATAGTGGAACAGTCTAAAATAGTAGCTTCACCTTTTCCTAACGGAGTTCCTAAATACTATACAAAAATGAGTACGGAAATCTTCAACATTATCAATCAACTCGGGCAAGGAAAATTGACACCCGAAGAAGCTGCAAATAAAATGGAAGAAAAAGTGGACGAACTGGTAAAACTAAATAAATAAAAATTAAATAAACAGATATATAAAAAAGAGCTGCAAAGCTCTTATTTTTTCTTTTTATTTTCATTTTTCTCTTTCCCTTTTTTATATTTTATTTTTTTCTTTTTTTTAATATCATCTATAAGTACACCTGCACCTACAACTAAAGCTATAACACATCCTGCTCACATAAATTCAGCTCCCTTTATTCAATTTTATCATATTATACCTTATAAAAAAGAAAAATAGAAGAAAAATTTTAATTCAAGAAAAAGAAACTACTCTGTACTTATTTTGTAATAATCAGAAAAAATAAACTGCACCCGATCTCGTGTCCAAGATTTTGGATGCAGTTCACAACAACTCTTATAAGACAATATTTTCTATATTCTAAACTGAGTACATTAACTCAGGAGAAACAGCAAAATATACTCTCTTTTTATATTTTAAACTTTAAACACAGTCTGTCCGTCCACATCTTTTGTCAATGCTTCCAGTGCTACAGTAACCCTATGTTCTCTCAATTCATACTGCTCTTCCTTAGATGTAGCAGGGTCTCCCAAAGGATAAGGAATTGATATGGTAGGAACTATTTTATTTACTCCCACTGTAAGGGCTACAGGAACCAAATTACACATCTGAACTATAGGTATTCCTGCTTTTTCAACTTCTTTAACAATCGTTGCACCGCAACGAGTACATGTACCTCAGGTAGAAACCATTATGACACCGTCTACATTATCGGCTTTAAGACATTCCAGCATTTCCCTTCCCATTCTTGAAGCTTCGGCTTGAGTAGTCCCGGTACCTACTGTACTGTAAAAGTAGTCATGTAATTTACCGTAAACGCCTTTTTTAAGCAGATTTTTCATCGCATCAAGCGGAACGATTACGTTAGGGTCATTATCTGCCGCTGCCGGGTCAAATCCTGCGTGAATAGTTTTAAATTCTCCCGATTTCAGTCTGTCCATTTTCGATATATCATATCTTCCCCATCTTGTGGCTGATGCAGACTGTATTCTGTCAGGGTTGTCCACAGGAACGATACCTCCCGTAGTCAATATTGCGATTTTAGCATTTTTCAAGTCTTTTATCGGAGTAGCTACAGGAATTAAATCTTTTTTGGATATTGGTAATTCCGTTTTAAATTCTTCTCCTCTAAGTTTTTTAACTAACATATCCACACCACGTTTTGCAGCACTTACTTTTGAATCCAGCCATACCTGATGTCTTACACCTCTTGGGAAATATCCGTTTTCTTCAGCTCCGCCCAATGGCTCATTTTTTGCAATTTTATCAATATATTTTGCGATAAGTTCCGCATCTTTTTTCATAGAGGCTGCCGAATGTCCACCTTCAAAGACAGGCAACTCTTTTTTAAACATTTCTACACCCGGATTTTCAACATTCATGGAAGTTACTACAGGTATATTGTATTTTTCCTTAACGGCTATACATATATTACCGCACGCAACACCATATCTTCCTGCCTGAAATGCCGGCCCTGCTATAAAGAAATCAAAATCAAGCCCTTTTATCAAGTCCATAATTTCAGCTATAGCATCTTCCTTATTGGAACCCATATAATTATCTCCGCAAATAATTGTATGAGTTATTTGTACTTCTTTCATCAGTGAATTGAGAGCCATTCCCGGCCCGACAACTCCTTCTTTTAGGACAGGTTTAAAATCAGCCTTGTCTTCTCCACCTATTCCGCCAAAAAACTGGTTTATATAATGAATTGCTTTTTTCATAATTTTCCTCCTGTAAATGAGTTATTTTATATTTTCATTTTAAAATTCTTTCATTGTTTTTACAGACCACCCTGCTATGGCATCACCGCAGAACATTGCATTATTTTCCATTATTATTGAGCCGTCTTCCCTAACACTCGGACCTAAAATTTCATCATTTGCCCAACCTCCTGACAGTCCGTCTCTTGCTAATGACTGAAGTTCTCCTATAACTTTTTTAGCAGCAGGTAATATTATCATTTCAGACACATTTCCTGTAGAAACTAATGCGTCGGCTTTTTCATCCAAAACAACTAAAGGTTGGCTTGCTCCGTCTCTACCTGTACATTCATTGCTTATTCCTACTACTTTAACTCCTACATCCTCCAGTGCGACTATACATCTTATATAATCCGTATCAGGATTTCCGTATCCTTCTTCAGTAACTATAGCTCCGTCCGCTCCAAGGGCTTTTGCAAGATTTGCTACAAAAATTGCTGATCTTTCTTTTTGTTCCAATGAAACATTCAGATTTGAAAGTATAACTCCCAAGAAATTAATTGATTTACCGTGTTCTTTATACAGTTCCTTTATAGTAGGAAAATTTTGCATATCATATGTTGACCATTTAGATGAAGCCGGCATAAACGAACCGGAAATAATAGCCCCGTCCAGTATTTCATTTGGATTGACAAATGTAGGCACGTAATGGTTCAAATCCCAGCCGTATATCAAATCATTATATCCCATTTCTTCCATTTGAGACTGCGGCTGCATTACCAAAACAACACTCGGAAGTTTTTCCACAGCAGAATCTCTGTTTCTTACAGGCTCAAAATTATACTCTTCTATATCATTTGAAGTCTGCTCTAATACTGTTTTTGCAAGATATTCAGAAAATTTATGGCTCGCCCATCTGATTGCTCTGTTTTTCTTTTGCTGTTCATGTCTTTCAAATTCTTCGTCAGTATCGGCAACCAGGCATATATTTATCAATTCTCCATAAATAGTATATTTCTGACCTTCTCCCGACATATCAATAAGACCGTCTCCAAATGAACCCCAGTGCATACCCACACCAAGTACGGATACACCTTTAAGAGCGTACAAATCTCCTTCACCGCATGGAGCAAGTTCCCCTGTTACTCCTGGGAATGCAGCCCTTCCGTCTTTTCTGGCACGAGGTTCTACCGCTTCTTTTACAGGTACAATACGGATATCTTCCCCAGGTTTTGCGATTTCTATATCTACACTGGTAATATGTTTATCTTCTTTTATAAAATTCAAAGCCTCTTCTTTGTTTATATATAAAACTTCGTTTTCATATTTCGTTTTCTCGCCGAATACAACATCTTTTACATGAAAATTATGAATTTTTAATTTTTTCATATCTTCCTCCTAATTATTTAATTGATTGTATTTTTCTTCTTCTTTTAATGCTTTCATTATGGAAATTATAGTAAGGAGCATTATAAATGCAAATGGAAATGCAGCTACTATTGATACAGTCTGTAACATTTTCAGTCCATTTACGGAACCTATCATTAATGACAGTGCCAATGCCGACTGTACAATTCCCCACACTAATTTTTTTGAGTTAGGCGGGTTCAAATCTCCGTCATGAGAAAACATACCTAAAACAAATGTCGCTGAATTTGCCGAAGTAATAAAGAATGTAAATAATAGTGCTATTGCTATAACGGATATTACATTTCCCAATGTTATGTTATTAATAACAATAAAGAAAGCTGTTGAAGCATTTTTTGAAGCATCTATTAATACTTCTTTGGCTACTGAAAAATCTATGGCTCCAAATATTGAAAACCAGAAAAACGATACGACAGACGGAACAATAAGTACACCGCTTATAAATTCTCTTATAGTACGTCCTTTGGAAATTCTCGCTATAAAAGTTCCAGTGAAAGGTGCCCATGCAATCCACCATGCCCAGTAAAACAAAGTCCATGCTCCATACCAGTCTGTTTTACTGAAAGCCCCTATTTCAAAAGTATTGGACAGTAAACTCTGTAAATAGTTTCCTGTACTTTCTCCAAATATATTAAGAATATCGACAGTCGGTCCGAATATTATCGATAATCCCAGCAAAGCGACAACTAAAATCATATTCAGATTTGAAATGAATTTTATACCTTTATCAATACCTGTTACAGCTGTCCAAGTGTATATAACTGTTATAACTACTACTATTATTATCTGTACCGTAGTTGTTTCAGGAATTTTAAACATAAAATTCAGTCCACTGCTAATCTGATATGTCCCTAATCCCAATGAAGTAGCCATTCCTGCGGCAGTTGCAAATATTGCCAATATGTCTATCAGTTTCCCGATATATCCTTTAGCTTTTTCTTCTCCTATTAGCGGTATAAACAGACTGCTTATCAATCCCGCTTTACCTCTTCTAAATTGCATAATTGCCAGACCCAATCCTAATATACTGTAATTTGCCCAAGGGTGTAATCCCCAGTGCAGAAAAGATTTAGTCATTGCAAATTTAGCCGCTTCGACAGACATGGAATCATATCCTATAGGATTGACATAATGATAAAGAGGTTCATATATACCGTAAAATACAAGACCTATCCCCATTCCTGCAGAAAACAGCATTGCAAACCATGAGATATTACTATATTCAGGTTTGGAATCTTCAGGACCTAATTTCATACTTTTATACTTACTGAAATAGGCAATCCAAATCGCAAATACTATAAAACATGTCATTGCTATTGTATAAAACCAACCAAAATTATGTACTATTTCTTTTAGTAAAATATTTGCAAAATTTTCAAATCCTTGCGGGAATATAAGTCCGCATAAGACAACAAAAGTTATAACGGAAACTGAAATTATATAGACTGAATTATCTCTTGTTTTTTCACTCATATTTCTGTTAAGACTATTACAAAATTGAAGAATTTCGATAAACCGGAAATCTATTTTATCATATCTTGGTTTTATGTATCTCCCCTTTTTGAAATAATCTATTCTCCTTTCCTTTGCTTTTTTCTTTTGTTTTTTGTTCAACTTTTTAATAATTTTTTCACATAAATTTACTTATCTTAAAAAAATTATTATTCTTAATTTTTTTAACTATATATGATATTCATTTTACAAATTTTACAAAATAAGAAAAGAGTATAAAATATTCTATTTTAAGAAATACGTGGAATTATATTGTCTATTATCGATAAATCAATGACTTTAAAATCTTCTGCAATTTTATCCGAATAATTTTCAGGTGTAAGAGATATATTTTGCCATTGTTTAAATGTTTCCAGACATTTTTCTATAAGCAGTATATCTTTCATATTATCTTCATTGCCCTGTGGATACAGAACTACTGACCTATAAGGTGTCTGATTAGGTTTAAGACTGGATGCTTGAGGATGAGTTAAAAGTATATGTCTATCATAAACCATATCTCTTACCTTTATTAAGACTTCTTCATATTTTTCTGTAAAAATACATTGCAGCTTATCTTTATATTTCAAATAAACCTTGTCGTTATTAGTAATAAGTATGACTTTTTCGAGATTCCACATATTTATCTCCTTTTATTATGTGTATTTATCTGCTATTATATTCGGAAATTCCCCTACCTCATAATAGAGGAATTTCCATTATTAGAGAGTACAGTGATTATTATTAGACAATTTTTTCAACAAATCACTTTAAATCACTTTTTCTTATTTTTTAAGTCTTTGAAATTTTTCCAAAGCATAAATAGTATAAGTACTGCTCCTACATAACCATTTAATACATATATTATATTTACCAATACTCTAAAATCCAAGAATAGACCTACTAAGAGTCCTACCATAGCTAAAACTACAGTCAACATCTTAAATGCAGGTGTTCCTTCTTTTGCAAAACGGGAAGAAGGATTATAGAGTAACGGTACTGCCGTTGTATATATTCCCGCAAATACAACTATTGCGAATATTTTAGAAAAAATTGGTACTATTGAGTTAGCAAGTATAAGATTAGGTATTCCGGCATTCCAAACATACAGACCGTCAGAACCCGTATTTATATTTGCAATTTGTCCGAAAGAAACTACAACTATAGCTATTGCTAATGCAACAGTTCCCCATATTATTCCTTGCTGTAAATCTTTTTTCTTATTTTTCATGGCTAATGCTGAAGTAAAGCTTGCAAACCATAAAAGTACAAAGCCTGCATAGGATAATCCTGATATAAGCCAGTTAGCACCGGCATTTTTTATAGTTTCTCCTGAAGCTGCCCCTTTATAAGCACCTGTTTTAATTACTTCCAAGCCCGCAGATACATTTCCCGCGTCTCTCACAAAAGTAATAAGTCCTATTGCAATACACAATACAACTATTGCAGGTCCTACTATACCTATAGCATCCACAAGAGAATTCAGACCTCCTATGACGGTTATAACTGTTAAGATAATAAGTATTACTGCACCTATCCATACAGGTAATCCGTAAGCTTCATTAAGGGTTTTTCCCGCTCCTCCGACCATTACCCACAAAGACATATAACAAAATAATGTTGAATAATAATCATAAAATGTACCTAAATATTTCCCGCAATAATATTTATAAATATCATTTGCTTTTTCAAATCTTTCTTCAGCTCCTGCTTTCGCAAAGTTGAAGTTATAATAAAGAAATGCTATTACAAATATTGCTAAAACTAATATATTTTGAGCTCCGTACGCTGTATAATACTGAACTATTTCCTGCCCTGTAGCAAACCCTGAACCGATAGTAAATGCAACAACTGCTCCGGCAAGTATCAAAACTCTTTTCCAATCAACTAAATTGCCACTACTTTCCATAATCAGTTCCTCCTAATCTAATGTATGATTAAAAATTATCTTTTTCAAAGACTGTTTGCCCGGTAACAGGTGTTTGTAATACTTTTAAAGCTCTTCTTACCATTCTCTGACGTATTTTTTTGGAATCTGTTTCTCCCTGAGTAGGATCTCCTAAAGGATATGGTATACCTACTCCTGGAATTATTCTGTTAGCTCCTATTGTCAATGATATAGGAACTACTGTAGCCATATGCACTACAGGAAGTCCGTATTTTTCGATACCTTTTACCATCGTTGCACCGCAACGTGTACAAGTACCTCAAGTACTTACAAGGATTACCCCGTCTACATGCTCATCTATAAGTTTCTGTCCTATTTCAGTACCGAATTTTGCTGCCGAACCTGTAGATGTTCCCGTACCTGTTGTAGAAAAGAATGTGTTATAAAGTTCTCCGAATTCTCCCTCTTTTTCCATTTCTCTTAATACATCCAGAGGCACTACAAGGTTAGGATTTTGCATAACAAACTGACGGTCATATCCACCGTGAATTGTCGTAAAATCTTTTTCTGAAAGTTTATCCATACCTTTTATTGAATAAGCTCCAAATTTTGTTGCATTTGAAGATTCAATATGGTCAGGGTTTCCTGTAGGAACTATTCCTCCTGATGTAACTACAGCTATTTTAGCTTTTTTAATATCTTTAATAGGTTCAGCAGGGGCTACTCTGTCAAATTTAGGCATAGGTAAATCTGTTTCAAAAGGTTCACCTTTTATTTTTTTGACAATCATTTTTATAGCTCTCTCCGAAGCTCTTTCATCAGCAAAATAATTTACCCTTATACCTCTTTCGTGGTACCCTTCTTCTGCAGGTCCTAATATTTCCTGATTTGTTGCAAGTTTTTTAACAATATCGGAAACACTTTTAACTGCTTTTTTCATATCTGCCGCAGAATTTCCCGTTTTCATAATTATGACATCTTTTCTGAACATATCCACTCCCGGATTTTCTTCATACTGGGCAGTAACTGAAGGAATTCCCAATTTTTCCTCAACGGCTTTACACACAGTTCCGCAGGCAACTCCATAACGTCCGGCATTAAATGCAGGTCCTGCTACAAATACATCAGGATTGTATTTTTTTACCATTTCCAGAACAGTATTTGTCGCAGTTTCGAGATTTTCACCAAAATAGTTGTCTCCGCATATAATTGTTGCAACTACTTCATAATCTTCTCCAAGGGCTGTCTGAAGTGCTAATCCCGGTCCTACAGCACCTTCTTTAATTTCAGGTTTATAATCGGCTTTTTCTTCTCCACCTATACCGGCAAAGAACTGATTTATATAATGAACTATTTTATATTTTTTCATTTTATATCCCTCCTTAATATCCTCTCGCAGCTAATTTATTAAATCCATTTGCTATTGTAGAGGCTATTATAATTTGAATTTCAGCTTCAAATGAACCGTCTGCATTAACACAACCTGCCCAACCTCCAATTTGGCTCTCTATGTAATCCATAGTTCCTATTATCTTATCCATAACCGGAAATTGTAAAGTGGCATTACCTTGTCCGCACGATGCAAGTGCTGTCGCTTCTTCGCAAACATCTGCAAGTGATTGAGATTTTCCGTCTTTTCCCGGGAATTCATCAGTTATTAGTACAACTTTTACTCCTTTTCTCTCTACTTTTTGACAGTTCATCATAAGGTCCGTATCAGGATTTCCATATCCTTCCTCCGTTATGATAACTCCGTCAAGCTGCATCCATTCGGCAAGTTTTGCAACCATATCCGAATGACGTTCTTTATCTGCAAGGAATACATTTTCATTAGTAAGGATAACTCCCATAAAATTAATATCTTTTCCATGATGTTTGAAACAATCTTCAATAACAGGATTGTGAAAATGGTGATATGTCGTAACTTTATCACAAGGAGCAACACAGTTACCCGAAACTATGGCACCGTCCATAATTTCAGTCGGATACATAAATGTAGGAACAAACTGTTTTGCATCTACACCGTAATAATATGTATCGTGTAAAAGTCCTTGTGATTGCAGCATATGTACATATCCTATTTTAGGAAGATCAGGATACATTGCAGCCTGTTCAAATATAGGTTTTGTTTCAAATGTTTCCAATGTATCAGGCTCAAGATTTCTTGCAGCTTCTCCAAGATAAGCAGCTACTTTTAATCCGGCTATACGTCCCGCTTTTTCGTATACATGAGTTTCCAAACCTTCTTTAGGTTCTATAACTACACATAGATTTACTGTTCCCGAAAACGGACAGTAATCAGCCGCAGGTCCGCTCATATCGATTACACCTTCCTGAAATCCGACTATACGTCCCACAGTAACTACACAGCAACCGTCAAGAGCGTGAGTTCTTCCGCTTCCTACAGTAGGACTTACTTTACCTATAACTCCCGGAAATATTTCTCCTCCACTTACTTTAACACGAGGTTCAATTACGTCCTTTACAGGTGTTATTCTTGTTTTTTCTCCGGGTCTCGCTATATCAAGCTTGCATCCTATCAATTTATCATCTTCCAGCACTAATTTTTCCACTTCTTCTTTATTAACATAAAGAATATGTTTTTCTATATAAGTTTTATCAGAAAATTGTATATCATTGATTTTAATTTTTCCAAGTTCTAATTTCATAATGTATTACCTCCTTATTGGTAATTCTTATTTTAGAATAATTTATTTTTAAAAAGAATTATTTATACTTATAATCATAATAAACATCGTTTTTCTCGAATTTTTTATTATAATCTGTCAATAATTCTTTGACTTCTGATGATAACCAGACAATGGCTATCAAGTTAGGAAGAACCATTAAGCTGTTAAAAATATCTGCTAATGACCATACTATGTCTACTTCTGCCAATGCTCCCATAACCACAAATAATAGTACTATTATTCTATAAGGCCATATAGCCGACTTACCGAACAGCAGTTTTATATTCGATTCTCCGAAATAATACCACCCGACAATAGTTGTAAAAGCAAAGAAGATTATACATAATGCCAACAATATTGCTCCTGCTTCACCAAAAGCACTTTTAAAAGCAACCTGTGTCAGCTGTGAACCTTTCAGGAATTTTCCGTCAACGTCAACTTTTGTATATGCTTCCGTAACTAATACTACTAAAGCTGTCGATGTACATATAACAAGGGATACAAGAACACCAAACATAGCTGATAATGCTTGCTCTGTAGGGTGTTTAACGTTTGCTACCGCATGAGCATGAGGTGTGGAACCCATTCCTGCTTCATTTGTAAACACTCCACGGGCTACCCCTTTCTGAACGGCATCTCTTACTACTGCACCCATAATTCCTCCTACTGCCGCAGTAGGTGTAAAGGCACTTTTGATTATCCATGCAAATGTAGGTATAATATGACTAAAATTCAAAAGTAAAATTATAATACTTCCGAGAATGTAAGTCAATGCCATTACAGGAACTACTAATTCCGCAAATTTGGCAATTCTTCCCATTCCGCCTATAAATATTGTACCTGTCAATAAAGCAACTGCAATCCCTATAATCAAAGGATTAAGATGTTCCAATCCTTTTACTCCTCTAATTCCGAAAGATATGGAGTTGGACTGTACAGCGTTACCCATAAATCCAAGTGCTAATATGATAGCTATTGAAAAAAATCCTGATAAGAATTTTGCAAAGCCGCCTGCTTTTTCTTTTAATCCGTATAAAATATAATAAGCAGGGCCTCCAACCAAGTCTCCATCTATTCTGGAACGATATTTCTGAGCTAATGAAGCCTCAGTAAAAATAGTCCCCATTCCTAAAAATGCGGTAACCCACATCCAAAATATAGAGCCCGGTCCCCCTGCTGTTAATGCAGTAGCAACCCCTGCAACATTTCCTGTACCTACCTGTGCAGCTATTGACGTAGCTAAAGCCTGAAAAGAAGACATTGAACCTTCTTCCTTATCTTTCTTTCCAAAAATGATTTTTAAAGATCTGCCGAATCTAACTATCTGGGGAAACCCCAATTTTATACTCAAGAATGTTCCTGCTCCCAACAATCCCCATACAAGTATATTGCTGGCAATAAACTCATTTATTGTATTTATTAACTTTACCAACTGTTCGTAACTCATATTTTTCACTCCCTGTATGATTTAGTTTTGTGTACAGAAATAAATAATGACTGAAAACTTTAATGATAAAGATGACAATATAAGAAAAATACCACTAAAAAATACCATTATTAAACTTCTGTATAATAATCTCTGATAATATCATTTGTTATTTTTTTAACAAGAGCTGCTAATACAACTATATTAAGTTAACAATATTGGTATACAATATTATACCGTGCAATTTAATATAGTTAATATTATTTTAAAAAAATAGCCTATAAATATTCCGAGTAAAATTTATAGGCTCTATTTTTTTGGAATATTATGTTTCTTTATGATAATAAACCTTCCGCTCTCAATATTTCTTTGGATTTTTCTTTGTTTGCTTTATTTACAAGAATAATAGGCCCTGTACATCCCATTCCGTTTTCAGCATAAATATTATGTTTCCAAAGGACTTTTGTCGCATCTTCGAGATCCATAATATCTACACCTGCTATTTGAGATGTTACCACTTCTTTTTCAGGCATTTTTATTTCTTCGGCAGGTTTAGCTTCCTGTTTTTTATTTTTCAATTCAGCAAAGATTTTGTCAAGTTCTGCTGACTGTGCTTTTTTATATTCTTCTCTGGCTTTTTCATTGACCTTTCCTGTAGCCACTTCATAGGCATAATTTAATGCTTTGGCAACAACAGGTGAACCCGATGCCCTTGAAAGGATTAATATTCTTCTGTCATAATTTTCTCCTACTCCTGGACCATATCCGTATCCCTGAGCTTCGTAATCTCCTCCTGTAGTATAAGATGAAAATACTTTCATAAGCAGATTACCTGTCAGTGAGTCCGTTACCATTACGTCAGGTGTTCCCATTAGCAGGTCATTTCCTCTCATCACTGCACCGCCGTCGGCTCTTTGAGATTCTGTAAACTCAAAGTCATATCCGTTTTTTTGAAGTTCGGACAGAAGTTTTTCAGTCTGTCTTGCACCTTCTATGTTTATTATACCAACTGTAGGTTTTTTTATTCCTACTGATTTAGCAGTTGCTATCCCGTATATCGCATTTCTCACCATAGCTTCCACTCTATCTGTAGCAGATGTACCGGTAGTTGTAGCTATAAACATTTCATTTCCTTTTCCGGGAGTTATTACTCTTCCTACAGTAGAAACTCCTATAGGGAAATTATAATGCATTGTAACACATGAAGCTATTTCACCTTTATCCAACAGTTCTTCCATTATTTTATGTGCTTCTTCTTCGGATTCAGTCTCATGACTTTCAAAATCTTCATGACCTTTTCCTATGAGAACTATATCAAATAAGTCGTTTTTAGCTAACTGTGCACCTTTTATAATATTTTCAGTACCGTGTTCACTTCCTAAAGTTGTTACTCCTACTTTTATTTTTTTCCCGAAATTCCCTGTTTCAATAGCTTCTGCCAGTTCAAGTAATACTTCGGAAATTATTTTTTTACTCATTATAGCATACACCCCCTACTCTTCTGCATCTGCGATATTTTGAGCAAGTTTTTTAATTGATTCTGCTATTATTTTTCTGATTTCTTCTTTGGAAACTGACCCTTCTTCGGCTTTCACTCCTGTATTTCTTTCAGCGACAAATGAAACACCGTCAAATAAGTTTGTCATTCTTCCCAAGAATAAACTTCCCTTTCCTACAACCATTGCTCTATTTTTATTTCCTGTAGTCAAGTCTTCACGTAAGAATCCTACATAAGGTACTCCTGAAGGAATATGTCCTTGAGTTGGAGCCCATCCCGGAAGTCCTTTTTCTTCTATAAATGATTTAAGGTCTTTTTTATCAATATCTCCACGCATTACAGCCAATGCACCTATCATTTTATAGTTTGCTTCAGGTACGTTTCCTGCTCCTGCCGCTTTTGTTATATCAGGGTTCTGCATCTCTACTGAGAATACGTCTACATCAGTTATTTTGAGATTTGCTTTATCCAGTCCCGGTGTTACCAATGCTGATATAACTGCTTGAGGAGATGAACCTGTTCCTACATTATGTTTTCCTACTAAATCAGTTCTTATTATAGGATTTACTCCGTCATTTTCAGAAATAAGTACAGCAAAACCTCCTAAAACGTCTTCCAGTACAGGTATTCCTTTTTTAACATGGTCTTTAGCATTCATTCCTAATTTTGCTGTTGCTCCTCCTGCAACTACCATTACGTTTTTATATATTCCTGATTGAACAAGGGAAGCAGCACTTATCAACGCATGTGTAGGTGCGGCACAGAAACCACGAAGGTCTGAACCTGTAGCATTTGTCAATCCTGCTATTTCAGCTATGGATTTTGCAAAGTTACCTCCTCCACGTTGATTTATGTCTCCACATGCTTCTTCGGAACATTCTATTACATAATCTATAAGTCCCGCATCAACTTTTGCGGCTCTTAATAATTGCAATGCTGAAATTACTCCTGATGCTTTAACCACAAGATTTTCAGCCATTACGTGAGAATTAAGGTTAGGGTCAACATCGTGTGCTCTTTTTACAAACCCTACTACTTTTCCTTCGTGAACTAACGGCTGGTCTCCTTCTTCTACTGTACTTACATCGGAACCTTTCAGCTGTCCAAAGAAAGGAGCTAACTCTTTATAGTTTTTTTCTATTTTAGGACGTACTGATTCTACAAACTCTTCAGACAATTTTACTAAGTCAAATGCGTCTGATATTTGCATTATTGCCAAAAATTCATCCTGAGGAACTATTTCTCCGAATTTTCCGTAACGATCACCTTTCTGATCTTTTATATCATACCAAGGCATAGGGAAAGTATTTAACTCTTCAGGAGTTTTTCTTCCTATATAAACCTGATTAGGTAAATAATCCACTACTTCTTCATATGATCTTATATGATTTTTTATTTCTTTTAAAAATTCAGAATCAGGATTTGTTATTCTTTCTATAGAGCATGTTGAACCGTTTTCAATCATGTCAGGTGTGTGAACTAAGACATACCCTGCTCCTTTAAATACTGGATAATTCATATTTTTTTTAGGAGCCGTCCTCAAAGACTGTTTTCCTATCAGAGCAGCTCCTTCTCCTTTCCAAATCATATATTAATTTTCAAATACTGTTTGACCGTCTACTTCTGTAGTTAGTGCTTTTAACGCTTTATCAACTAATTTTCTTCTTAATTTTTTTTCTTCTTCTTTATCTAATGCCGGATTACCTAATGGGTGAGGTATCGCAATAGTCGGAACAATTCTGTTTGCTCCTACTGTCAGAGATATAGGAACAACTGTACACATATGTACTACAGGAAGTCCTGCTCTCTCAATTTCTTTTACCATAGTTGCACCGCAACGTGTACAAGTACCTCAAGTAGATGTCAGGATAACTGCATCCACCCCGTCGGCTACTAATTTTTTCGCATATTCTGCTGCAAATCCTTTTGCACTTGCTACCGCTGTACCGTTACCAACAGTAGTATAGAATTTTTCATGTAATTTTCCTATTTTACCTTCTTTTACCAAATCTCTCATTACATCAACAGGTAATACACGGTCTGCATCTTCGTTTGCATATACAGGGTCATATCCACCGTGAGCTGTTTCAAATGTTTCAGCTGTAAGGTCATTAACTCCTTCTATGCTGTATTCTCCATATTTTGATGCTGAAGATGATTCAATATGGTCAGGGTTTCCTTTAGGAACAATTCCTCCTGAAGTTACTAAAGCAATTGTTGCTTTAGATAAATCTTTAACCGCAGGATTAGGATCTACCCTGTCGAAATTAGGCATAGGATATTCTGTTTCAAAAGGTTCGCCTTTGATTTTTTTAATTAACATATCTACAGCACGTTTTGAACCTCTTTCTTTATGGAAGTAGTTTACTCTTACTCCTCTTGAGATGTATCCTTCTTCTTTTGGAGAAAGAATTTCTTCGCCTTTAGCTAACTTTTTAGCTAATTTAGCTACTGCCGGTAATGCTTTTCTCATACCTGCCGCACTGTCGGATGTTTCTACGATGTATAAATCTTTTCTGTACATATCTACACCCGGATTTTCAATATACATTCCTGTAATAGCGGGAATGCCTAATTTTTCCTGAATTAATTTTGTAATTGTTCCTGCAGCAACTCCGTAACGTCCTGCATTAAATGCAGGTCCTGCAATAAACAACTGAGGTTCTAAACCTTTTATCATTCCTAATAAAGTTTCTTGTGCTTTTTCTAAATTTTCATTGAAATAGCTGTCTCCGCACACCACTGTGCCTACTATTTCAAATTCGTCTCCCAATTGTCCTTGTAACTGTTGAGATATTGGCGGAAGTTCTTTTCTAAGTTCAGGCTCTATGTGAGCTTTTTCTTCTCCCCCAACTCCTGCAAAGAACTGGTTAATATAATGTACTACTCTAATCTTAGACATTTATTTTTACCTCCTCTTATAGTTTTCATTAGCTTAGGTTATTCCCCACGTACGTCTTTCATTTCGCTTGAAATTGCATCTACATCCAATACCATTTCCATCATTCCTACTTGTTCTTCATACACGGCTGAATCAACTTGCTCTTTTACTTCAGGTTCCAAGATATGGTATACTGCAAGATTTAACGCTACCCCTGCTAATGGACCTGCAAAAGTTGGATCTCCTACAGTTACTGTTTCAGCTGCTAGACCAGCAGCTTCGGCTTCCGACGCACCTAATAAAACCGCAACGTTTTCATTACCGAATTTATCGGCAGCTTCTTTAACACGTTTCTGGTTTTCTAAGTCCATCGCACCTGCAGCCGTTCAGACAAAGCATTCAGTCGATGAAAATACTACTTCTGTTCCTTCTATAGTTTTTACACATTCTTCAATGGCTAATCCCGGGATACCGTCTCTATCCCCGATAATAATTATCTTTTTATTTTTAAGATCACTCATTATCTTTTCCTCCTATTTTTTTATTTTTTGTTCATTATATATAAATCGAAAATTAGTTTGATTGATGTTGATTAATAAGTTTTAGCAGTTAAGTATCCGAATCCTGTTTCGTTTGTTGCTCCTGTAATTGCCTGGATTTCCAATTCAATAGTTCCGTCTTTTCTCAACGAATCCTGATTTCCTCCTGCAATTACATTTACTACTTCTATATGACCTATTATTTTGTCTAATTTAGGTAATACGATAACCTGATTAGCGTTTCCTCCTGTTACTACTGCATCAGCTTTAGGATCGGCATCTGCCAGACTTTGGCTTGCTCCGTTTTGTCCTGCATATTCGTCAGTAACGATAACAGTTTTAACACCTTCTGTTTCAATTTTTTTACAGTTCATTATCAGGTCAGTATCAGGATTTCCAAATCCTTCCTGAGAAACTATAGCTGCATCAAGTCCTAAATATTTAGTAAATTTAGCTGTCCAGTTAGATGATCTTTCTTTATCAGCCAAATATACATTTTCGTTTGTTATGATTACACCTAAGAAATTGATTTCTTTTCCATGTTTTTCATATAAGTCTTCTATTACTCCATTATTCAAGTGAACGTAAGTAGGGTTTTTATCACATGCTGACACACAGTTTCCGCTTACTATTGCTCCGTCCATTATTTCAGTTGGATACAGAAGTGTAGGAACTATCTGTTTTGCATCTACTCCGTATACATAAGTATCATGCAACAATCCTTGTGTCTGTAACATATATACATATCCTACTTTAGGTAAATCAGGATATTGTGCTATCTGTTCCAGCAATGGTTTTGTTTCATATACTTTTGTTTCTTCAGGTTGCAAGTTTTTAGCCAATTCTCCGATGTATCTTGCCGCTTTAAATCCTACAAAACGCACAGCCTTTTCATGCTCATGCTGTTTGATACCTTCTACAGGTTCAGCAATGACAACTAAATTGTTTAATTTAGAAAATGGAGTATATTCAGCTCCCGGTCCTGTCATATCGATGACACCTTCCTGGAACCCTACGATTTTACCTGTAGTTACCACAGCCATACCTTTCAGAGCTATTGTTTTTCCTTCTCCGACTGTATCAACTTTAGATAAAACTCCCGGGAATATTCCTCCTCTTCCTTCTACTTTAACACGAGGCTCTATAACATCTTTTACCGGTGTAATACGAACGCTTTCTCCCGGCTTGGCTATATCAAGTTCTACTGATTTTATTGCCTCATCATCCCAGATTGCTTTTATCATTTCTTCTTTATTTACATAAAGTACGTTCTTTTCAATCTTTGATTCAGAAGCAAACTGGATGTCCTTTATGAAAATCTTTCCTAATTCAAGACGCATAATCATTCCTCCTTCACTTTATTAGATATATTTTTTAATCAATGCTTCTACATTTTCTACAGTCGCATCTTCTTTTGTTACTTCATCAACTTTTTCACCGTCTTTGTAAACAGCCAAAGTTGGCAGTCCTAAAACTTTCTGTTTGATAGCTAAACGTCTTGCTGTTGTAGTATCCAATGAAGTAAATTTCATTTTACCGTCATATTTTTCAGCCAATTTATGAACATCAGGCATCAATGCTTTACAAGGTTCACATCCTTGGCTCCAGAAATCTACAAATACATACCCTTCAGCTTGAAGAACTTCAGCTTCAAAGTTATCTTTAGTCAATTCTAACATTTTTTTCCCTCCTTTCCTTTTTTGGAACTTTTTAAATAATATATATAAAATTATTATTTAGCACTTTCAAACTCTCTCACCATTCAGATAATCAAGAGCAAATTGAACAAACATTGCAGCACCATATTTAAAATAATCTTCGTCCAGTTTAAATTTCTCATGATGAGGAAAATATATGCTGCCTTTTTCCTCATTTTTATAACCTATGAACGCATATACACCTTTGGCACGCTGAAAATAGAAAGCCATATCATCGGAAGCCATAGGTCTCTGCATAGGTATGCTGCAATTTTCTCCCATTATTTTTTTAGCAACTTCATTTGCAAGATTTACCATACTTTCATCATTATTTAAACTCGGCGTGCTTTCTTCGATATTTACATCAACTTTTATCTCATAAGCTTCAGCAATAGCTTTTGCATGTCTTATAATCGCATCATGAACGGTTTTTCTTGCTTCAGGATTGAAATATCTCATGGATAAATCAACTTCCGTATATTTTGAAACAATATTTGCCTTAGTCCCACCGCTTATTTTCCCTGCAGAACCTACTACAGCTGATATAATATAATTTGCAGCTTCCACTTTTTTAATGGAATAAACCGTCATAAGAAAAGGAGTACCGAATGTTCCTAAAATCACTGTATATCCCGTATATAAACCTATATATACTACTGATATAATCCATGTTCTCGGATTTGAAAGTATGGAACCGAGAGCCTGAAATATATTTAGATTTACAGCTACACGAGGTCTGTTTTCAATTTCGTCCATTCCAGGAAGTCCCATATCAGTAGGGTCGTCCTTTACGAAAATAAAAGTCAGAACTGCAAACATCACCATTATTATTCCCATATATACGAAAGTATTACGCCAACCAAAATTATTCACTGCTATTACTAAAGGTGTCTGTGCAATTATTGCTCCAAGATTGGCAGCAAGTCCTGAAAATCCTATCATAAGTGCAAAATTTCTCGAATAAAACCAACGTGACTGTATTTTTACCAGACAGACAAATACTACTGATACACCTATTCCTACAAAAA
>CALIJH010000017.1 GCA_938017765.1 uncultured Leptotrichia sp. | reverse complement strand
CTAGTTGCATAGACTTTTTTAGGATTACTACCTTCATAACTTCTAAATTCATCATTGACATTAGGTAATGAAGTATTGCTTCTTTCTCTTATTGATAATTTATTTTCCTCTTCTACAGAAACACTTTTTTTTGATTCAAGCAATGGTATTTTTATGTATTCATTTTCTGTAAATGTATTTTCAGAAAGAGCAAAGTTATTTTTTATAATTTTTTGTTCACTTTTTACTTTTATTTTCTGAGTTTTTTCTTTTTTATTATTAATACTATTCATTAATTTTTCCATAGCCTTATCCATAACTAGCTCTCCCTTAAAACACATTTTTTTATCTTTCCTACAAGTCATCCGGTCCAAATGAATATGGTAATAATTCACTTATTGACCATATTTTATATTTTTTATCCTTATTTGTAAGGATAATCACCGTATCTTTATCGGAAAATTCTGAAATCACCTGTCTACATGCACCACAAGGACTAATAGGTTCAGGTGTCCCTCCTGTTACTACAAGCAGCTTTATTTTTTTCATTCCCTCTGTTACCGCTGTAGGTATCACATTTCTTTCTGCACATATCCCCAAACCGTAAGAAGCATTTTCCACATTCACTCCTTTAAATTTTCTTCCCTGTTCGTCAATCAGCAATGCAGCCACAGGAAATTTTGAATAAGGAACATAAGCATTTTTTAGTATATCATTAGCTTCATCAATATAATCCGATATTTCTTTTTCGGTCAATTTTATTTTTCCTTTTAATTCTGTCATTTTTATCTCCTGTTTATTAGTCTACATCATAATATTATGTGTATTATAAATTTAATGCACTTTCCAATGCAACTTCTATCATATCATTAAATGTGAGCTGTCTTTCTTCTGCCGAAGTAGCTTCTCCCGTAACTAATGAATCACTTATTGTGAGTATTGTCAGAGCATTTACACCAAACTTGGCAGCCGTTGTATATAACTGAGCCGTTTCCATTTCTACACATAATACTCCAAATTTTGCCCATTTTTTCCAAGCTTCAGGCTCATCTCCATAAAAAGTATCACTTGTAAGTATGTTTCCCGCTTTCATGCTTAATCCTTTAGCCTTTCCGACTTCATAAGCTTTAAAAAGTAATTCTGCATTTGCAGTCGGTGCATAGTCGGCACCGTTAAATCTCAATTTATTTATTGCTGAATCCGTAGAAGCTGACATTGCAAGAACTACATCCCTAATTTTTACATTTTCCTGCAAAGAACCTGCCGTTCCTACTCTTATTAGATTTTTACATCCATATTCAGCTATTAATTCGTGAGAATAAATTCCTATCGAAGGAACTCCCATTCCTGTTCCCTGAACGGATACTTTTTTTCCTTTGTAAGTCCCTGTAAATCCTAACATTCCTCTTACATTATTATACTGTACTATATCCTGTAAAAATGTTTCTGCAATGTATTTTGCTCTCAAAGGATCTCCCGGTAATAATATTGTTTCAGCTATATCTCCTTTTTTTGCTCCTATATGCGGTGTTGCCATTTTTTTACCTCCTGATTTTTATTTAATATCTTTTAACACATCTATTCCAACCGGCTTTATTGCCGGTTTCTTTCAAAAATAAAAAATTTATTATTTAATTTCTTATTATTTTATTATAGCATAATTCCCATAATTATTTCATCATGATAACTTCCATCTTTCAGTTTAAAAGCTCTGCGAACCTTTCCCCATTCTTCAAAACCAAATTTCTTATATAGTCTGATTGCATTTTCATTATTTTCAAAAGCTTTAAGTTCGACTTGTTCATAGCCTTTATCTTTTGCTATTTGAAGTATTCGAGAAATTAATAAGCTTCCTATTCCTAAATTCCAGTATTTTTTCCTTACCGATATTCCAAAATCTGCTCTATGCTTAAGTTTTATCAAATCTGAAATAGCTCTAAGACTTATACTTCCTGCAATTTCTTCATCTACAAATACCAGCAATAATATTTTTTCATTTTTCTTATATTCATTAATAAACTTTTCAGCTTCTTCCATGGAAGAACTTATTTCTTCAGGATATCTGTTCAAAAAATTTGTTTCACTACTTATAATTTTCCTGTATTCCATAAGTTTTTCAGCATCTTCCGTCAAAGCATTTCTTATTTGGCAAGTTATTCCATTTTTCAGTTGATATTCTTCCAACGGTAAAATCATTTCGAAACCTCCTTTATTTCTGACTTTTTATTAAAAGATTTACAAAATCTGTTATTTTATTCATGCTCTTTGCATGCAAGCTCTTCAACTTTCAGTTTAAATACATGTACCGCATTTACCATTTTCTGATTAAGTTCCCATTCCGATTTTCCTGTATTATGTTTCATAATTTCAAAGAGTCCCTGCACTTTTTCATTTAAATCTTCTACCGGAAAAACTTTTCCTGACCCTATAATACTTTGAAAAGCAGAAGTATAAGTACATGCGATATTTCCTTCTCCGTATACCCTATGATTTGTATCAAGTTCAAAACCTACACAGTTATTTACTTTCATGATATCGTGTTTTCTTCCTGTTTTTGCACCATGAAAATAAAAAGTATACTCCCCATCTTTTTCAATAAATCCAAAATTTAGAGGAACAATATAAACTTTTCCGTTATCATTAAAACCTAATCTACAACAATCACAAGCAGAAATAATTTCTTTTATTTTATCTTTATCGGTTATTTCCCTGTCTTTTCTTCTCATAATCCGTATTTTCTCTCCCAATTAATCAAATATTGCTTCCCAAACCTCTGCTTTATATGCTTCAAAGCACATTTTTATCTGTTTTTCAGTATTTCTGATTTCAGAGAGTTCGGGTAAATTATTTAATTTAAAATATTTTCTTTCAGATGTTTCGTTATTTTTTATAAACTTATCTTCTATTTCATCAATAATGGAGCAAAGAACAAAGATTTTGATTATTCCATATGGAACTTGCCCCAATCCGCAACCTGAATTATTTTTTATTCCGTCCTGAACAGCGATAATTTTTTCAGCATTTACACTTACTCCGGCTTCTTCTTTTACTTCCTTTACTGTATTTTCCTCTATTGACAAATCAACTTCTACCCAACCACCGGGTAATGACCATTTTCCGTCTCTTTCCTTTACCATAAGGATTTTATCATCTTTAAATACTGCCGCACGACAATCCATTTTAGGTGTCTGATAGCCGATTTCATTACAAAAAAGATTTTTTACCTTTTCCAGAGAAATATCCGATTTTTTGGACATAATTTCTGCTGAAATTTCCCTTATTCTTGTATATCTTTCTATATCGAATACATCTTTTGCATAATTCAATCCAGCTTGAGCCAGACTCTGTAACTCCATAGCCCATTTCATCCATTGTTCCCTGTCTTTTCCCATGATGATTTTTCCTCACTTTATTTTGATAAATATTTTATTTTTCTTTTATTCATTATTTCTTATTTTATTATCTTTTATTTTATTATTTCTTATCTTGCTGAATAAAAAAGCCTTTGCTAAGTCGGAAACTTTATCTCCATTATTATTCTATCTTTAAATACTAATATCAAGTTATCTGTAAAAAACTGTTTGATAATTCTAATATCTTATTTTAAATCTGAATTATATCGGAAATCTTATTTTTAGAAATCTTGTTTTTTATATATTATAATATCACTTTTATAATATTTCCTTAGCAAAACTTCCTTCTTTTTTCGTTCCTAATAAAATTTCTTCAATAGTAGCGGCAATATCCGCAAAAGTTTTTCTTACACCTATATTTACATTCTTTTTAATTTTTTTACCGTAAATAAGTATAGGTATATATTCCCTCGTATGGTCTGTTCCTTTATAGGTAGGATCATTTCCATGGTCTGCCGTAACAATAAGAATTTCATCATCTCTTAAATTTTTTTCTATCTCAGGCAGCCAGTTATCAAATTCTATTAAGGCATTTACATAGCCCTGAACATCTCTTCTATGCCCATATACAGCATCAAAATCCACAAGATTAGTAAAAATCAGTCCTTTTGTATTTTCTTTCAATGCTGCTATTGTTTTTTTAATACCGTCCAGATTATCCTGATTTGCTTTTCTGTTATCCGTAATTCCCTTGCCATTGAACAAATCACTTGTTTTCCCTATTCCAATCACATCAAGACCTGCTTTCTGCATTCTTTCAAGCATTGATTCTTTAGGAGGGTCTATGGAGAAATCATGTCTGTTAGCCGTTCTTTTAAATTCTCCTACTTTTTTACCTATATATGGTCTGGCAATTACCCTTGCTACCGTTGATTTTTTATTACAAATTTCAAGTGCGATTTCACACGCTCTGTACAATTCTTCCAGAGGTATAATTTCCTCATTTGCAGCTATCTGAAATACAGGGTCTGCCGAGCCGTACACTATCCAGTTTCCTGTTTTTATCTGCTCTTCTCCATACTTATCTATCGCGACAGTTCCTGATAATGGTTTATTCAGCATTACTTTTCTTCCTGTTTTTTCTTCAAATTCTTTTATTACTTCGTCGGAAAATCCGTTTGAATAATTTGGAAAAGGTCTTTCCAACGGTACTCCGGCTATTTCCCAATGTCCTGTCGTGGAATCTTTCCCAATAGACACTTCTACTGCTTTTCCATAAGCTCCTTCGGCTTTTTCGACCGGAGGAGTTCCCTTAATTTCAGTTATATTCCCTAATCCTAATTTCTGCATATTGGGTAAATTCATCCCTCCCGCAGCTTTAGCCATATTCCCGAGTGTATTTGAACCGACATCATCAAAATCAGCCGCATCAGGTAGCTCTCCCGCTCCTACACTATCCAAAACTATTAATGTTACTCTGCTTATATCTTTCATTTTATTTTTCCTTTCTTTATATTAATATTTCTATTAATATTTATCTTTTTCTACTTTCAGACCTTTTATTATTTCTATTCCCGAGCTTGTTCCAAGTCTTGTTGCACCTAATTCTATATATTTTTGTGCTGTTTTTAAATCTTTTACTCCTCCACTTGCTTTTACTTCGGCTTTATTTCCAACCACTGATTTCATCAATTCCACATCTTCAAAAGTAGCTCCTCCTGTTCCAAATCCTGTGGAAGTTTTAACAAAATCCGCTTTTGCATTCAATGACAGTTCGCACGCTTTTTTCTTCTCATCATCCGTTAAATAACAAGTTTCAATTATTACTTTTAATACATTATCTCCTATTGCTTCTTTTATTTCTCTTATTTCCTGTTCTACATAGCCGTATTCCTTGTCTTTCAATGCACCTATATTTATTACCATATCTATTTCCGAAGCTCCGTCTTCTATAGCTTTTTTCGCTTCAAAGACTTTAGCTTCCTTGGACATCGCTCCTAAAGGAAAACCCACGACTGCTGCTACTTTCACATCAGAATTTTTTACCTGCTCGTAAGCATATTTTACATTTGCTCCATTTACACATACGGAGAAAAAATTGTATTCCTTTGCCTCATCACATAATTTTTTTATATCTTTTTTCTGTGCAACAGCTTTTAGAATAGTATGGTCAATGTATTTATTTATTTCCATTTTTATATTCCTTTCTTTAATCATTTTATATATTGTTTTCCCTATACTTTATATCTTATTTTTATCATTTCTGATTTGCTGGTTTATTTTATAATTATATACATTCAGAAGAAGAAATAAAAAGAAATAATAATATTGAAAAACCCCTGCCGTCACAGGGGTTTTTAGGTTAAATTATTAAAACACTTCTTATTATATTTCTTCTGTATTATATCACATTTAAAAAAACTTTCAAGTATTTTAATTTAACATCCCTGCATTTTTTATTATTTTTTGTATAGCTGATTATTCTATTATTTCCAATATTGCTTTTTGCTTACCGATTATATCATTTTGAATTATGTATGCATCTAAAATCATATTTTGAGAATTTTCTATATTTTTATTGTCATTATAATATATTTCGGCTATTTTTTCACCTTTGCTGACTTTATCTCCTACTTTTTTGAGTATCTTTATACCTACCGCGTGGTCGATTATATCTTCTTTTGTCGCCCTACCTGCACCTATAATCATAGCTGCTTTTCCTATTTCTTCAGCTTTTATTTTTGAAACATATCCTTCTTTTAGAGAAAATACTTCCATTATTGATTTTGATTGTGGAAGTAAACTGTAATCATTTATCAGATTTCCATTTCCTCCGCTTTCAGTTATAAATTCTGCCAATCTTTCGAGGGCGGAACCATTATTTATCACTTCTTCTATTTTCTTTCTACCTTCGGATAAATCGTTTATTTCTCCTTTAGCTTTTAATGCGAGAGAGGCTATAGTATAGACTACTTCTTTTAAATCATCGGGTCCATTTTCTTTGAGAGTTTCCACAGCTTCTATTATCTCATTGGCATTTCCTATAGAATATCCCAGAGGTTCATCCATATTACTTAATACTACTTTTACTTGTCTACCCGCACCTTTTCCTATTTCTATCATTCTTTCAGCCAGTTCCTTTGCATGACTGATATCTTTCATAAATGCCCCGTCTCCAACTTTTACATCAAGTACTATTACATCGGATTGAATAGCCAGTTTTTTACTCATAATACTGCTTGCAATTAATGGAATACTCGGCACTGTTCCTGTAACATCTCTTAAAGAATAAAGTTTTTTATCAAGAGGGACAATTTTATCGCTATAGCCCATAAGTCCTATTCCTGTCTTATTTGCTATTGAAACCAGCTCATCTCTCGTACCGGAAAATTTAAAACCTTTTATAGCTTCGAATTTATCTATAGTTCCTCCCGTATGACCCAGTCCTTTTCCTGATAATTTGGTAGTTCCCATACCTAATGCTGCCAAAATTGGGGCTAAAACAACTGTTACTTTATCTCCTACCCCTCCCGTACTGTGCTTATCAACTAAAAATTTATCAACATCATCAAATTTTATTATATCTCCCGAATTTCTCATTACCATTGTAAATTCAAGAAGTTCATCAGCAGTCATATCATTAAAATAAGTTGCCATAAGAAATGATGACATCTGATAATCAGGTACATTTTCTTTTAAATATTCATTCAATAAAAACGAAATCTCCTCTTTTGAAAGTTCTTTTTTATCTCTTTTTTTCTCTATTAAATCTACAACTCTCATTCAACATTTCCTTTCTATTTCCTTTTTATTTTATATCTCTTATTTTATAAATAAAAGCAGGATATTAAATCCTGCTTTCATTTCTGTTCAAGACTTTTAAGATTTTCAATTATAAAGTAGGTTTAACTACAATTTTTCCATCTTTAATATCTTGTTTTATCTGTTCTAATTTTTTGATATTTTCTTCACCTATTTTATCTTTTGTAAATTCAAATTCAGTAGTTCCTACACCGTCTTCTTTTATTCCAAATTCTTGGATTATAGGCTGATATTTCCCTTCCAGAGTATCTTTTATTTCATTAAACACTGCATTGTCAACATATTTCATCATTGATGTCAGAATTGTTCCCGGAGCTATTCCGTCCTGATTTGAGTCAACTCCTATAGCGTATACATTTTTTTCTTTTGTAGCTTGGAACACACCTTGTCCGCTTGCTCCTGCTGCGTGGTAAACTACATCAGCTTTTTGCTGGATTAAAGTTTCAGTTTTTGTTTTTGCGGATGCAGGGTCATTCCATGCATTATTTCCGCCTATATAAACTGATAATATTTTGATATTAGGATTTACATATTTTGCACCTTGTATATATCCTGATTGAAATTTCTGGATTAGAGGTGATTCCATTCCTCCGACAAATCCTATAGTTCCTGTTTTACTCATCATAGCAGCTAATGCTCCTACAAGGAAAGAACCTTCATGTTCTTTAAAACTCAATGAAGCCACGTTAGGGACATTTTCAATTTTTTCATCGATTATAGCAAATTTCTGGTCAGGAAACTGTTGAGCAACTGCCAATAATGAATCTTTCATTGTAAATCCTACGCTGATTATCAAATCGTATTCTCCTGTTTCTGCAAATTTTGTTAAAGCATCTTTAGCTTCTGTTGCAGGGTCTTTTGGTTCATATTCGTCAAATGTGATTCCCAATTCTTTCTTTGCCCTTTCCAGTCCTCTGAAAGCAGCGTCATTGAAAGATTTGTCTCCTTTTCCTCCGGTAGAATAGACGATAGCCACTTTTTTACCTGCATCTTTTTGAGCCGTCTGCTGTCCATCATCTTTCTTTTGCTCACCTTCAGCAGGTTTTGAACCTCCACAAGCCACAAATAAAAGCAATGCAGCCATAATGCTGAAAATTGTTACAATTCTTTTCATTTTTAAATCCTCCTGTTTTTTTATGTATCTTTATATAACAAATTATACCCTATTTTTTGTTTTTTTCAAATAGATTTTTCAAATAAATTATTATTTATTTTTTCTGTTATTTTTCGTAAGGCTGTCCGGAGGCTTTCGGTGCTCTCGCTTTTCCTACAAATCCTATCAATGCCAGTAATGTCAATATATAAGGTATCATCGAAAGAAACTGTTGAGGTATCGGCAAGTTTATCGTTTTCGCATAATCTGCAAAAGCCTGTCCAAATGCGAAAAGTAGGCTCGCAAGGATAGCTCCTATAGGATTCCATTTACCGAATATCATCGCCGCCATTGCCATAAATCCTCTTCCTGCGGACATATTGTTGGAAAATGCCGGCAACATTACAGAAGTCAGATACGCTCCTCCCAGTCCTGCGAACATTCCCGACAGGATTACACTTATATATCTTATTTTATAAACGTTTATTCCGACAGTGTCGGCAGCTAAAGGATGTTCTCCGACAGCTCTTATTCTCAGCCCCAAAACTGTCTTGAATACCAGAAAATGTGTCAATATCGCAAGTATATATATTATAGCAATTACAATATGTTTATCTGCCAGTTTTGAAGCGGTAGGGGTACTACCTGTAACTCTATACATTGCTTTTATGAGAAATGACGTCATTGCAACTGCAAACAGATTTATAGCGACACCGCTTATTATTTGATCGCCTTTCAGATTTATACTTATTATTGCGTGAATTAATGAAATAATACCACCGGCTGCTACTCCTGCCAAGATTCCCAAGTACGGATTGCCTGTCGCAAGGTTTACTACCGTTGTCGCAAACGCTCCGCTCAACATTATTCCTTCAAGACCGATGTTTACAACACCGCTACGCTCCGATATACACGCTCCGACAGCAGTTATGAGAATAGGAGGTGCTATGATTAATGTCTGTTTCAATAAAAATATTATAATGGATACTATACTCATTTATTTCTCCTTTCTCTTTGAAATAAAGAATTTAAATAAATTTTCAGAGGCTACAAATATTATTATCAGAGCCTGTATAATCAGGACAATTTCCTTATCCACCTGATATCTAAGCTGTAGTGTCTGCCCCCCTACATCAAGAGCCGCATAAAATATTGCCGCTATCAGTATCCCGAAAGGATTATTTTTCCCCAGTAATGCTACTGCAAGTCCTGTAAATCCTGCATCCCCCATTATGAGTTCAGTATATGCATACTGTGCCGAACCTCCTAAAACTCTTTCCGCTCCTCCCAGTCCTGCACATATTCCTGCTATTCCCATTGCAATAAACATCATTTTTTTAGGATTTATTCCTGCATTTTCTGCAACAGTTTCGCTAAGCCCCACAGCTTTTATTTCATATCCCATTTTAGAATACT
>CALIJH010000016.1 GCA_938017765.1 uncultured Leptotrichia sp. | reverse complement strand
TTACGAGAGCATTTTTATCATCTGTCCTTGATTTTGAGAAAAACGGAGTAAAAATCAAAAGAGAAATTTTCAATGAAGCTATTATGTTTCTCAATATCTTAGGCGGAACATATATTCTTGATTATCTTGAAGAAAGAGAATTAAAAGAGAAAATCACTAAAAAAATTGACAGTCTGTTACTTTCTGTTGATTAATTTTTAACAGTCAACCCATTAGCTTTAATCATATAAAAAACTTGGTCTATCCCTTTCATTATGGGCTTAACCAAGTTTTTTCATTAAAGCGTTCAACATATTCAATTTTTACAAAATTTAGATAAATCACTTCTAATATAAATTATAAATAAATTTATTTTTCAATTTATTCTTCTTCCCACTTTTTAGCTTTCTCGACAGCTTTTTTCCAACCTTTAAAATATTTATTTCTTAATTCTTCACTTAGATTTGGAGTAAATTTTCTATTAAGTTTCCAGTTTTTTACTATATTTTCCTTATCTTTCCAAAAACCTACTGCAAGCCCTGCAAGATATGCAGCTCCCAACGCCGTCGTTTCAGTGATTTCTGGTCTTAGAACATCCGTATTCAGTATATCCGCCTGAAACTGCATTAAAAAATTATTTCTGACTGCTCCGCCGTCTACTTTTAATGTGGAAAAAGATAATCCCGAATCTTCTTTCATCGCTTCAATCAAATCTTTAGACTGATAAGCGATAGCTTCAAGAGCCGCCCTTATTATATGATTTCTGTTTGAACCTCTCGTAAGACCGACAATAGTACCTCTTGCATACATATCCCAATAAGGAGAACCTAACCCGACAAATGCAGGTACAAGGTAGACTCCTCCGTTATTCTCAATTTTTGTAGCAAAATATTCCGTATCGGCAGCATCACTGAAAAACTTCATCTCATCTCTAAGCCATTGAATAGCAGCTCCCGCAATAAACACGCTCCCTTCAAGAGCATATTCTATTTTATTGTCTATCCCTATGGCAATCGTAGTAAGCAGACCATTAGAGGATTTTATACATCTTTCTCCTGTATTCATAAGCATAAAACAACCTGTGCCATAAGTATTTTTAGTATCTCCGCTGTTAAAACACGCCTGACCGAACAAAGCCGCCTGCTGGTCTCCTGCCATTCCTGCTATCGGAATATCGGTACCGCTTTCTTCTCCCATAGTCAGACCCATTTTTGTATATCCGTATACTTCGCTGGAATTTCTCACTTCGGGCAGCATATTTTCGGGTATATCCAGTTCTTTCAATATTTTTTTATCCCATTTCAGTTCTTTAATATTAAAAAGCATTGTCCGTGAAGCATTAGTGTAATCCGTAACATGGACTTTCCCTGCCGTCAGTTTCCATACGAGCCACGTATCTACCGTACCGAAAAGCAGCTCTCCTTTTTCGGCCCTTTCCCTTGCTCCTTTTACATTGTCCAGTATCCATTTCAATTTAGTCCCTGAAAAATAAGCATCCAATATGAGTCCCGTATTTTCTTTTATATATTCTTCCAATCCCTTTTCTTTCAATTTTTCACATATATCCGCAGTCCTCCTGCATTGCCATACAATCGCGTTATATACGGGTTCTCCCGTTTTTTTATCCCAGACTATCGTTGTTTCTCTCTGATTTGTAATGCCTATGGCTGCAACATCTTTCAGAGATATGCCCGACCTTGCTATAACTTCTGTCAGCACGGACCTTTGAGTTGCCCATATTTCCATTGGATTATGTTCTACCCAACCCGGCTCAGGATATAATTGAGTAAATTCTCTCTGGGCTGTGGAAATGATATTTGTATTTTTATCAAAAATTATAGCTCTCGAGCTTGTAGTTCCTTGATCCAGTGCTATTACATATTTTTTAGACCCGTATATTTCTTTTAATTCACTGCTGTTCATTAATATTCCTTCCATTTTTTATTTTTTTACTCGCTAAATTATATCCTTTAAACTAAAATTGTCAACTTTTAAAAATTATTAAAACGCCCAGTTTCCTTTTCTGAATACAGGCTCTCTCGTACCGTCTTCATTAATTCCGTCAATATCCATTTCCGCGTCTCCTATCATAAAATCCACATGGACAATAGAGCGGTTCAGATGAGCTTTCTCAAGTTCCTCTTCCGTCATATTTTTCCCGCCTTCGACATTTGTAGGATAGGCAGCACCCAATGCCAGATGATTGGAAGCATTTTCATCAAACAATGTCTGATAATATAACAATCCTGAATTTGAAATTGGAGAATTATGAGGCACAAGAGCCACTTCACCTATACTTTTGGCACCTTCATCAGTTTCAAGAAGCTGTTTCAGTATATCGTAGCCTTTTTCAGCTTCAAAATCAGTTACTTTTCCGTCTTTGAAAGTCAGTTTGAAATTATCTATTATATTCCCCTGATAAGACAGAGGTTTTTTATTTGAAACATAACCGTCTATTCTACATCTGTCCCCCGCGGTAAATACTTCTTCGGTAGGCATATTGGGCATAAAATCCGTACCTTTCAGATTTTTACTTCCTGCTGCAATCCATACGTGATTTTCAGGCAGTCCTACTGTCAAATCTGTGCCTTTTGCCATATAATGCAATGCCGAATATTTCTTTTTATTGAGGTAATCAGCTTTTTCTGACAATGTTTTATGATGTTCTTCCCATGCTTTTATAGGGTCTTCCTTATCTACCCTGACGGTTTTTAAAATAGCGTCAAGCAATTTTTCCTGTGCTTTTTCGGAACATTTTTCTTCGGGAAATACAAGTTTTGCCCAATCGGCAGACGGATAGCTCGCTATTGTCCATGAGTTTATATCTGTCATAACACGGGAACGGTAATATTTAAAAGCTTCCCCCATATTTTTAGCGTAAGCTCCCAACTTTTTCGGGTCTATTCCTGAAAGTAAATTGGGCGAACTGCTTAAAATATGTATAAATACTACATTATCGTCCAAGTATTCATTTCTTTCATCTATTGCCCATTGGGAAATGTGTGAATACACTTCAACCGACTGATACTCAGCATGCATACGGGTAAGTCTGTCATCCGATAATTTTATATGAACATCGCTTGCTCCTTCTTTATAAGCAGCTTCAGTTACTTTATATACTAAAGGCAGAGCGTCTGTAGTGCAGTTTATCCAGACTTTCTGACCTTTCTGAACATTTGCACCTACTTTTACTATGACCTCGGCATATTTATCCAGTTTCAAATCCAAATTTTCCATAATTTTATCTCCCTTTCCTGTAATTAATTATTATTATTTGATATTTCTATTTTTTTCATTATTTTTTTTATTGTATCATCTTTTTGAAATTTACTCCCTTTAGCCTTTCCTTTTTTATTCTGTCATACAAAAGAATTTCAAAATTTTCTCTTTATTACATATTATCATATTTTTCAATTATGTCAAACCTGAATATTTTAAAAAAATCAAAATTAATTTCAGATTGTCGTTTCATCTATCAGCCAGCTCCCTTTTTCCTTGGAAAAATTAATAATTACAGGATTTTCTTTTCTATTTTTTTTCATTTGTTTTCTCAATCCTATCGTAACCTGTGCATTAGTGTTCGACATATAGTTTATTTGCTGTATTTCATATTTTGACACAGGGCTGACTATATCTTCTATACTTTTTTTAACTTCATTTTCTATTTGAGCATTATTTTTTATTATTTCCTGTTTTGAAAGCCTTACAGTTTCTTCTTTATTCGTCTGATAATCAGCTGCAAAAGCTTGTAATGAAATTGTAGTCGAAATTAAAATTGCAAATTTTTTCATATTGCCCTCCTAATTTTTTATATTTTTTATTGTGATAAAATTTTATCATTTTACTATTAGAAAAAATTTATTTTAAAATTGTATCTATCTGTGTCGAAATAAAGATTTTTCAAATAAAAACGGCAAAAGTTCCTTTTTTTTAAACTTTTACCGTTCTTTTTTCTATCTGTTCCAAACAAAATAACTATAATATCATATCATCTATGGGTATAAGTACAGCTCCCATTGAAATCATATGCCCCACATCTATTTTCATTTTCTTTATGACTTTCATAATCTCTTCACCCTGCTCATCTTCGACATAAGCGATGAGTATACTGTCCGTTCCGGGCCATAAATGAGTATTAAAATGTTTCAGATGTTTTCCCCAGTCGCTGAAAACTTCAGGAACCAGCATGTATTTTTCCAAACCGTATTCATTTAATTCTTCCTTCACTTTTTCCAAGAAAAACGAGTCAAAATAAACTTCCAATCGCTTCATACCTACCATCCTCCTAAAAATTATTTTAATTATTCGATATTAAAATTCTAATTCATCTTTTCCGGATACACTTTTTCTAAAATTTTAAAATTTATTTTTAATTTTTATATTATTTGTGCTTCCGCTTTTTTCTTTTCAGCTCTTTTTTCTTTTGCTCCTTCAACGATGAGATATAATACCGGAATAAATATCAGTGTCAACAATGTCGAGAAAGATAGTCCGAACATTACCGCTATAGCCATTCCCTGATAATATCCCGCACTTCCTCCGCCTATCGCAAGAGCCATAGGTATCCATCCGAATACCGTAGTAAGTGTAGTCATAAGTATCGGACGCAGTCTTGAACCTCCCGACTCTATGAGGGCTTCTCTTAGCGGCACACCTCTCTGACGCATATTTGCAACAAAGTCGAGCAACACTATGGCATTATTAACAACCATACCCATAAGCATTATTATACCTATCATAACGAACATACTCAACTGCACACCTGTTACAACCATTCCGATTACAACTCCGATTATTGACAGCGGCAATGATGTCATTATTATCAATGGCAATACAAATGACTCAAGCTGTACAGCAAGGACTATATATATCAGTGCTATAGACAGTCCGAGAGCCTGTCCCATTTCTCCTCCCATATCCTGCTGACTTCTTGCAGAACCCGCAGGAGCAAGTTTATATCCGCTCGCAGGATTTGCCTTTTTAAATGATGCAGCTACAAATTTTGCGGCATCATTAAATCCTTTTGAACTGTCAAGGTTAAATTCGACTGTAACTGTTCTTGTACCATTGTATTTAGTTATTGCCGAAGTTCCCTCAACGTTAGAAAGAGTAGCGATATCTCCTATCCTTACATAAACTCCGTCAGAAGCTTTTACTTCGAGATCGAGTATTTTTTCAAGGGAATTTCTATACTGGTCCTCCAGCTGTAATGTTACGTCAAGTCTTTCAGTACCTTCCGTTACTTCTATAGGGTCTACTCCTAATACCGACATATTTAACATTGTTGTCAGAGTTGTAACATTTATTCCGTAACTTTCAGCTTTTTCCCTGTTTACTTCAAGGTTTGCCTGTGGATTTCCTCCTTCAGTAGATGATTTTACGTCTTTCATCCAGCTTTCTTTTCTAATATCTGCAATTATTGAGTTTGCAATTCTATTCAGTTCATCGGCATTTTCTCCTTCGACTTGGAACGAATAATCTTTATTTGCATTTGAACTCGTTGTTTCTTCAGGAAGTACTGCCAAATTTACATCAGGCATATCTTTCAGTTTTTCTCTCAATCTTTTCATAGCTTTAAACGTATCTTTCTTTACGTCGACATTTACTATTGCCGCATCCGTTCTGGATATGGAATAGTAACTTTTCGTATCTTTATCACTTTTGACAGCTTCTTCTATTTTTTTAGTAATCTCATAGGATTTTTCCAAATCCAGACCCGTAGCAAGAGACGCCACTACTGAATATTTCTTATTATCTATTGTAGGGAAAAATGATGTCTTTACCATAGGTCCGAAAATTACCATAATAGCTACAAATCCTATAAATGTTCCGATAACTATTTTCCATTTATTATCCAATGAAACAGCTATGACTTTCTTATATCTTTCCTTAAAAGCATTAAAATACTTAGCTTTATCTTTACTGTCGAGTATTTTCTGCAAATTTAAAAATTTACTCGAAACCATTGGAATAAACAGCACCGCTACGATTATCGAAGCTCCAAGGGCAAACATCATCGAAAATGCTATCCCTGCAAACACTTTCTTTGTAAATCCGTCATATATGACTATCGGTAAAAATACACAAACTGAAGTCATTGTAGATGCTATCATAGGCATAATTACTTCATTCGTACCACGTATTGCGGCTACATTAGGCGGTTCTTTATATTCCTGCATATGGTCAAATATATTATCCAACGTAACTACCGAGTTATCTACTAAAGACCCTACCGCAAGGGCAAGTCCCATAAGGGAAATCATATTTAATGAGATTCCCTGAGTACTTAGCAGAAACAGTGTAAACATTGTTGAGATCGGTATTGATAATGATATAAATATGGAAGCTCTTATATCTTTCAGAAATACCAGTAAGACTATTGCCGCTATGACTAATGCCTGCAATCCACTACTTGTAACGTTGGCTATCGCGTCTTTTACCATTATACTGTTATCGGTAATAAGGTCATAAGTTGCACCTTTTGGAAACAGCGGCTTCATTTCTTCCAGCTGTTTTTTTGCATTATCGGCTATTTCTACTATATTTCCGTCTTTTGTCTTATCTATAATTACCCCTATGGCACTTTTCCCGTTTACTCTCGTATACGTCTCTCTGTCCTTTGTATTATAACTTACTTTAGCAACATCTGCAAGTTTTAGTGTCTGTCCGTTTCCATTGGAAAGAATTATATTTTCTACCTGCTCAAGGGTCTTGACTTCTCCCGAAACCTTTAAAATAAATTTTTTCCCTCCGTCCGTTACAGTTCCCGCAGGCGTTATAGTATTTGCAGCCTGTATTTTGGAATACAGCTCTGACGGGGATAAATCAAATGCTTTTAATTTATAAGGATCCAGCTCTACTTTTATTTCCCTTTCAGTTGCTCCTGTTACTGATATTTCTCCTATTCCTCTATTTCTTTGCAATCTCGGTTTCATTGTTTCATTTACAAACGAAGTCAATGTTGCTTCGTCAGCACCTGCAAGTGTGATAAACAATGCTGTCGAATTACTTACTCCTCCTCCGTTTCCTACCCCGGACACTACAGGGGCATCAGCATCTTTCGGTAAATCATTTTTTATTTTATCTATTTCAGATTGCACCTGTACTTTTTTTGTATCGGTATTGACTCCGAAGTTAAATTGTACAACTACTACAGATGTTCCATAAGCGGAAGTAGTAGTTATATTTTTTATTCCGTCCACATTCAATGTTGCTTCTTCTATTCTTTTAGTTATTTGAGTATCCACGTCTTCGGATACTGCTCCTGTCCACTTAGTTTGTACAACAACAAATGGAAAATTGAAATCCGGTATTAGTTCCTGTTTCATATTTTTCATTGCGGTATAACCGGAAAAAATCATAAATATTATTATCATCATTGTTGAAACAACCCTTTTGGTTGCGAATTCTGCTACTGTCATTTTATTGCTCCTTTCTTCCGGCTATTAATTAACTTTTTTTACTTTTTCTCCATTCTGTACTACATTCTGACCGTCTATTATGAGTTCGGCTCCCGCATTGAGGCCCTCTCCCTCAACAGCGGCAAATTTTTCATTCTGATTAAGTATTTTTATTGTGATAGCTTTCGCTACACCGTTTTCCACAATATAAATAAGTTGACTTATCCCTCTTACTACTATTGCTTCTTTTGGTATAATGATACCGTTTTCAATTCCTGTATCTATATTGGCAGTGCCATACATTCCGCTTTTTATTCTTTTTTCAGGATTAGGAATTCTTATTTTTACAATAAACTGTCTTGTTTTTGAATCCGCAGTTCCCGATATTTCATAAACTTTTCCCGTAATTTCCTCATTCAGCTCGTCTATTTTTACTTTTGCATCAGTTCCCGTTTTTATTTTACTTATAACATTGGAAGAAACTCCCACTTTTATTTCCATTTCAGATTCATTTACAATTTTAAATAAAGTATCTCCTGCGTTTATTTGTTGGTGTTTTTCAAGGTTCATCCCTGATATTACTCCATTCACGTCAGCTTTTATCACTGATTTGCTGTTATTATCGTTGGCAAGGGATAAATTTGCCCCTGCTGATTCATAATTTGTCTTTGCATTCAGATAATCCGTTTCTGTAATAAGTCTTTTCTGATACAGCTGTCTATATTTTTCAAATTGAATTCTGGCAGAATTGTAGTTTGCAGCCGCCGACTGTACATTGGATCTCGCAGCCTGATTATCGATGGACAATATCACCTGTCCTGCTCTCACGCTGTCTCCGTCCTTGACATTCAATACTGTCAGCTCTCCGCTGACTACTGCCGTATACGGTATTTCTTCTTTTCCTTTTATTTCGGCTCCCGCCGTATAACCCAGAGACATATCACTCTGACTTAGCACCTGTGTTTTTACAGGCCTATAGTTTTCCTCAACTTTCTGCTCTTTCTTTTTTCCGCATGACATTACAAATATTATTAATATAAGTAATCCCAAAATATATTTTTTATTATAATGTGATGTTTTCTCACTTTTCATACTTTTTATTTCCTCCATTCTATCCATTTACACTCTGTTTATATTTACATTCTATTTATTAAATTAAATATCAGTCCAAAAATGCTCCATATCTCGAAACTAAATAAAAATATCTTAATTTTGAACTTATATAATTAGTTCTGCTCTGTCTTAAATTCGTTTCCGCATCCAACAAGTCTCTCATCGTTATCAGTCTGTAGGAATATCTTTCCTGTTCCAGCTCATATACTTCTTCCGCTTTTTCTACGGCAATTTTTTGAGCTTCCAAACTTTTTTCAAGGGCTTGAAGTTGATAATACACTTTTTTCATCCCCACTTTCAAATCATCAAGGGATTTTTCAGCTTCAATTTCTTTTATTTCATAATTTCTTTTAGCTTTTTCCACATCAAGTTTATTTTCTCCCCAGTCAAACAGCTGCCACGAAAGGTTTAACCCTATTGTTCCGTTATAATTTTTTCCTTTTGACATTTCCGACATTTTTTTGTTGTCGGAAGTTCCGTAAGTTATAACACCGCTTACTTTAGGTCTTGTATCTGCTTTTTCCAAATCTATATTTTTTCTGCTTATTTCTTTCTGCTTTAGTGCCATTTGATATTCAGTATTTCTTGTAGTAAGACTGTCCAAATCGTTTTTCAGATTGATTGATTTGGTAAATTTTTCTTCTACTGTAAAAGGTACGATTTCTATACTTGAGCTGTCTTTCACTCCTATTATATTTCCCAGTGCTTCTTTAGCTATTTCTATGTTTGAAGTCTGCTGTATCACTTCGGCTTCTATAGCTTTTAAACTTCTTTCAGCTTCCGTAAATTCAGGCTTTGTAACTAATCTTAATTTGTATTTTTCTTTCTGTTCTTCGTAATTTCTGACTAACGCCTCTTTAGACTTTTTCAGTACGTCCAGTGTATTTTCTGCTTCGTAGACATCTATATACGCCTGAATCGTACTAAGTATAGTATCTTTTCTGATTTTATCAAGGGACAGTTCCATTAATGACAAATAGCTTTTACCTATTTCTATCCCTGATTTTATAGCTCCTCCCGTATAAATAGGCTGAGTTAATGTAACATTATGACCGTACGACTGGTCATAATTTCCTGTAAATGGAGATTTTATTTCTTTAAAATACTTATTTGCAGTCGCATTATAGTTTATTTTAAAGTAAGCATTTTTCCATGCTTTGTTTACATCCAGTTTACTCTTTTCAACTTCAATCATACCTATTTTTATATCTTTATTATTTTTTATTGCCATTGCTGCCGCTTCCTGAACTGTTATCCTTTGAGCAAAAATAGGTATGGAAAATAACATTATTAAGAACATTATTCCTGTATTTCTTTTTTTCATTTTTCCTCCTGACTTATTCTATTGTGATTATTTTATTGCATTATATATAAATTCGATTATTTGATTTATTTTTTCTTTTCTTGTCAACTCATGTCTCATATTAAAATCGAGATTATATTCTTCAGTCAGTCCTTCATCTAAAAAGAACCCTTCAAGAGACATAAATATAAATTTAGCAATAAATCTGCTGTTATATTTTCCACTTTTTTCAATACCGCTTCTTTTCACAATATTTTTTTCAATAAAATTTACTTCTATTTTCTGCATTTCTTCGACATGAGATACAACTTTTTCATCTTTCAGAAAATTATCCATATTTTGAATATTTACTCTGTTAAAATATTTAAAGAATAAATTTTCGTTATTTATTATAAATTCTCTCAATACTTCCTTAGGTTCTTTTTCTACATCTATTTTTTCCAGTATTTTCTTTTTTTCATCTCTCATTATATACAAAATTTCATATAGAACTTCTTCTTTAGAAACAAAATATGTATAAAAATTTCCTTTGGATATTCCCAGTGCCTTTGTTATTTCTTCAACTTTTGTATTATGATACCCGTACTCTCGAAATAATTCAAAGGATTTTTCTATTATTGCCTTTCTTTTTTCTTCTTTTTTCATTATTTAAATCTCCTCTTTACTTCTTCACAACTTCTTCACAAAATGACCCACTGGTCATGTTATGTATAATATTACTTTTTTTACTTTTTGTCAATCTTTTTTTTTGAATATTCGAAAAATATTGTAAATAAAGATTTTTCAAATTTTTTTATGATATCATATTATATAAATAAATTTGAAAGGATATTACTATGAAAATAGGAAAAAATAAACTTTTTTTACTTCTTCTTTTACTGACAATGTTCAGTTATACTTTTTCAGATACAAATTCAAATTCGACAACTTCATCCGAAAGTCAAACTGAAAACAATTTTCAGTCAGAAGATATAAAAAAACAGGAAACTTCACAGGAAAATATTCCTGATGTACAAAATGACAAGACATCTACTATAAAAAACGGAAAATCAGGAAAAAAACCTTCTAAAACGGCATCTACTTTTAAGAAAAAAGAGATTAACAATTCTCTTTGGAGATTAATATCCATTTTAGACAAAGATTTGACAACGGAAGAATATTCCGAAGAAAAAAAGATTATTATCACTCTTTATTTAGCTGCGAATGGAGGGGTAAACGGTGTCGTAGGAGATGAAGGTTATTTTGGTCATTACAGATTAAATGGAAATGATATTTCCATAAGTCTGTTAGGCAGTTCGCTAATGGGAGAAGAAAGCTCTGAAATAGGAGCCGAATATCTCGATACTATAAAAAAAGTTTCAAGAATAGAACTCGACGGAGGTACCCTTACTCTAAAATCAAGTAGTGGAAATCTTGTATTCCAGAGAGTTAAATAAAATCATTCAAATGATTATAGAAAATTCTTTTTAAGTCTTTATTTATAATGCTTTGAGTTAAATAAAATTATTCAGGAGATTATAGCTATGAAAATCAAATTATTTCTATGTTTTATTTTAATATTTTTTCTGCTTAGCTGCAAAAGTTCAAATGTTCCCCACAAGGAAAATAACGATATTTCCAAAAGAATAAACGGTACTTTATGGGAGCTTAGAGATATTTCAGGAAATATATCCGATATCAATCTGTCATCTTTAGATACTCCTATTACTATTGAATTTACTGATAAAGGTATTAGTGGAAATTCAACAGTCAATAAATATTTTTCTTCTTACAAAATAAATGGAAACAGTATTTCTTTTGAACCAATAGGAGCTACAAAAATGGGAGGTCCCGAAGATTTGATGAAAATGGAATACGAGTATTTTAAAATTTTGGGAAATGTAAAAAATATAGAGTTACAGGATAAAAATACATTGATTTTAAAAACCGGCACTGAAATATTGAAATTTAATAAAAAATAATAATTATAAAATCATTTCAAAAACCTAAATAAATTTATAATAAAAATAAAAGAGACTAATTGTACTGCCTCTCCTATCCTGTATCCAACTTTTTGGGGTCAGTGCAGTTAGCCTCTTTCTAAATTTGCAAAATATATTTATATTTAATCAATTTACATTTTTGGAAATTTTTAAAAATAAATTTACTTCCCTTCTTCTGTTATTATAAAATATTTATATATATTCAAAATATTCAACTATCACATTTTATCTCTCACAATTATTTCTTATATAATTATTTCTTATATAATTATTTCTTATTATTTTTTCTTTCACGATTATATTTCCTATAATTTCTTTTTATGATTTTATTTTTCTGATAATATTATACTGTATGATTATATTTACTGTAATTTTACTTTTTACGATTTCATCTCTGCATAATTATATTAAAATACACTCTTTACTTCATATATTTAAATATATCATTAAATACTATTATTATCATTAATCCGAATAAAATCAGCATTCCGACCATATGTATTCTTTCTTCGATTTTTTTATTCATTTTTATACCGAAAAATTCAGGAATTACAAATAATATTCTTCCCCCGTCGAGAGCAGGTATAGGGAGTAAATTCATCAAACCTATGTTTATCGAAAGCAGGATAAAGATATTTATCAGTGCCGTTCCTCCTCCTAATTCATAAGCTTGTCCTACAAATTTCGGAAGTCCCACAGGTCCTGTAACCTCATTCATTGATACTTTTCCCGTAACAAGCATTTTTAGTCCGTCTATCATTATTCCAAGGTAATTTCCAAATGTATAAAAGGAGATTTCGATCTTCTTTAAAACTGAAACTTTTGTCTGTGCTGCTTCTATTCCTAACAGGCTCATTTTTCTTTCTTCGTTATATGTCAATCTTATTTTTTCATTCATCTCTTTATTATTTCTCAATATTTTTATCGGAATTTCTTCATTTTTATAGCCTTTCTGATTTATTTCCATTACTGTTAGGGTCAAATCCTGCCAGTTATTTATTTTCTTCCCGTTCAATCCAATAATCTTATCTTCTGCCTGTAATATATTTTTAGCAGCGGATTTTTCCTGAACCGTTTTTATTACAGGTTTTATATATTTCGGCGGAACCACTCCCGTGATTGAAAGTAAGATAAATATCCCTATTATTGCAGATATAAAATTCATCATTATTCCCGCTATCAGTACCACAAACCTGCTCAAAGGCGATTTCGTATAAAATCCGTTTTTTACATTTTTTTCAGGGTCATCTGAAGGCTGCATTCCGTCTATATTTACAAATCCTCCTAAAGGCAGAATTCTTATTGAATAATTTGTTTCATTTATTTTTTTTGTGAATATTCTCGGTCCCATTCCTATTGCAAATTCTAAGACAGGCATTTTATAATATTTTGCCGTCAGAAAATGTCCCAATTCGTGTAAAAATATGATAAGCCCCAATATTATTATCGTAAAAAATATACTCATTTTTTTCCTTTCATCATTTTAAAATATCTTATTTTATGCTATACTTTGTTTATTATATCACACGTATATACTGATTACAATTAGAATAGTTATTGAAAGGATAAAAATGAAAAAAAATAATATGATTTTAGGCGGATTTTTAATTATTATCGCCGCAATAATGTGGGGACTTGACGGTATACTTCTTACTCCCTCCTATTTTTCCAAATTTCACTTTTATGATGTAAATTTTATAGTTTTTATAGCTCATGCCATACCTACATTTATTTTGTCCGTACTTTTTACAAAACAGTTTAAGATGCTTAAGACATTTACTAAAAGCGACTATCTATTTTTTATACTTATTGCAGTATTTGGAGGAAGTATCGGAACTCTGTCCATAGTAAAGGCATTACAGCTTAGTGAATACAGCAAATTCAGCATTGTCATACTTATTCAGAAATCCCAGCCTATATTTGCGGTATTTCTTGCATTCCTGATACTAAAGGAAAGACCTTCAAAAAAGTTTTATATAATCGCTGGCATCAGTCTGATTTCGATTTATTTTCTTACTTTTGAATTTAAAAGTCCTACACTTTTACCGAAAAATAATCTTTTAGCAGTTATGTATTCATTACTGGCGGCATTTTCTTTTGGAAGTTCAACTGTATTTGGAAAAAAAATTGTAGGAAGTTTTTCTTTCCTGACAAGTACATTTTACAGATTTTTCTTTACTTCATTAGTAATGCTTATCTTCGTACTATTTTCAGGTACTACGGAAAAAAGTCTGACAACATTTACAGGAAATAAAAGCTTAATGTCGTTATCCTTATTTATCGCTATATTCGGACTTTTTGCAATACTTATTTATTATAACGGTTTGAAAAGCGTTCCCGCTTCCACTGCTACTTTCTGTGAGCTTGCCTATCCTCTGACTTCGGTCATTGCAGAAGCAGTCATACTGAAAAGATTTTTATCCCCTGTACAGTTTATCTCCGCAATCATTCTGGTCGGCTCCATACTGTATTTAAATTTATCCAAGATTGATACGGAATTCTAAATATGGAGTTTTAAATAATATCAAAATATAAAAAGCAATATAAAAAACATATTTATTTTATTTAACAAAATTTCATAAATATGTTTTTTATTACTCTATTTTACTATATTACTTTATTGAAATTACAATAAATTTGAATTTTTATTTTTTTCTTCTTCCAGAGTAGTATCAATATCCTCATATCCTACTCCATTAGGAATGGATGTGAGAACTTTATCAGTAACTTTTGATAAATGGGCATCCATCGCATAAGCAGCTCCGCTCACAAAATCTATAACTCTTTGACCTACTTCAAATTCCAGAAATTCCAAACTAAATGTAACCACTTTCTTTTCTTTGATAGAATCTGCTATCAGCCTTGAATCCTCAAATGTTTTTGGTCTTATTATTGAAACATAACTTACTTTCATTTTTCCGACTTCCTCCTTCTTTCCACCGCCAAAAATACTCATAACTTTTTTCTCTTTCTCTTCAGGTTGTTCAGCTTCTGTATAACTATGAGTTTTAACTTGGGGTTTAGGCTTGACAACAACTTCTCTTTCTTCTTCTATTACTTCTTCTTCATCTACATCCCCGAAAAATTCCAAAAATTTCTTTCCAAATTTCAAATTACTAACCTCCTGCTTTATTTAAATAATTTACTTCCTATTCTAATTATAGTAGCACCACTTTCAAGGGCTTCTATATAGTCATTGGACATTCCCATAGAAAGTTCATTTAAATAACTGTATTTTTTTACATATTCCTCTCTTAACCTTGATATACTTAAAAAATAATTCCTTATTTCATGACTTTCTGCTTCCAAAGGTGCCATAGTCATAAATCCTTTTATTTTTACATTATCCATAGAAAAGTATTTTTCATGTTCTTTTTTAAAATTTTCAACATAAATCCCTGTTTTTGTTTCTTCTTTTGAAATATTGATTTGTATTAATCCATTTATAATTCTATTATTTTCAATAGCTTTTTTGTTGATTTCCTCCAAAAGTTCGTAAGAATCTATTGAATGTAATAAATTTACATTTTTTATTATATACTTTATTTTATTTTTTTGCAACCTTCCTATAAAGTCCCATTTTAAATTTTTATATTTTTCTTCTGAAAATTCTTTCAGCTTATCCCTATAATCTTGAGCTTTATTTTCTCCAAAATATTCAAATCCCATATCTATAATTTCTTTCTGTTCATCAAGATTAAAATATTTGGTTGCAAGCAATATCTTCACTTTTTCAGGATAAGGAGAATATTTTTTCACATCTTTTAGAATATTCTCATAATTCTGCCTTATTCTATCATTGTTAAATTCCATAATTTCTATATGATAAAACTGTCTGAATGATACTTGTTTTATCGTACTTCCTCTCATAATTATCTATTTTTATAAATCCTGAAATTAAATAAATTCCATAAATACGTCATTAGCAAGCAAAATACCCGTTTTTGTAAGACGTATTCTTGTCCCGTCATTAAATCTTTCGAGCAGTCCCCTACTTAAAAGTTTTTCTACTTTCGGAGCATCAAAATACTCTATTCCTTCTTCTATAAGTCTCAATCCAAGCATATTTTTAAGTTTCTCTTTTTCCGTTTCATCAACTATTTCAATGCTGTTCTCATCTACAGGAAAAATATTTTCGTCAAGAAATTTGTAATATTTATTGAAAGTTCTCACATTACTGTATCTTCTGCCTCCATAATAAGCTGCCGCACTTAATCCTGCTCCGATAAATTCCTTATTTCTCCAGTATTTCAGATTATGAACTCCTCCCATTCCCTTTTTTGAAAAGTTGGATATTTCATAATGAATATATCCGTTTTTCTTCAAGAAATCTATTATTTCTTCATACATTTCAGCTTCCAAGTCTTGGTCTATTCGAGATAATATTCCTCTTTTCAGTTTGCTCCAAAACACTGTCCCTTCTTCCCATATGAGAGAATATATGGATATATTGTCAGGAGAAAGAAGTAGTATAGTTTCCAGATCTTTTTTTAAATCTTCAAAACTCTGATTGGGGATACCGAACATCAAATCAATGGAAATATTTTCAAATCCTGCTTCTCTTGCATCTCTGAATACTCTTATCGCATCTTCGCCACTGTGCAGCCTGCCGATAAACTTTAAGACATGATCACAAAAACTCTGTATTCCTATACTGAGCCTGTTTATACCTAATTCTCTTAATTCTTTTAGTTTCTCCAAAGACATATCATTTGGATTAAGCTCCAACGTTATTTCTCCGTCTTTTCTATAGTTTATGTTTCTCATTATATATGAAATCATTTCCACAGGCAGTAAGGAAGGAGTTCCTCCTCCAAAATATACAGTATCGTACTCATATTTTGGATGCATTTTCAATTCTTTTACCAATGCTTCCGTATATTTCCCGTATTCACGGCTCATATTTATAAATGTACAAAAATCACAATATTCACATTTTTTTTCACAGAAAGGAATATGTAAATAAAGGGCATCTATATTTTTTTGTATTTTATTATTTTCTGCTTTGTTCATCTCCTTTATTTCTTACTTTCTTTATATTTTTAAGACCTTTTCAAACTCTTCCATTGTTTTATTGAGTTTTTCTTTTACATTTTCGTTAGAATCCGAA
>CALIJH010000015.1 GCA_938017765.1 uncultured Leptotrichia sp. | reverse complement strand
CTTAATGGAAGAATTAAGAGAAACAAAAAAAGTACGAAGAATGGGCGAAGTAAAAAAATTTCAACTGTTTGCAGCTGAAAAAGTAAATGTAGAACTGGAAGAAAAGATGACAAAAAGGCTTGTAGACTATAATAATTGGCTGACAGAAAAAATAAAAGGTTTGGAAAAAGACTTGATGGGAGATTTTTACAAAGATGCTGCATATTTGAATAATGAACTGAAAGAGCTGACAAAAAATATCAAGGATTTTATGGAAAAAAGTGCTGAAAAAGTAACTGAAAAAAAAGAATATCTTCAGGAACAGACATCTATTTTCCACAATAAGATAGTAGAAGAAATGGAAGCCAAAGAAGGAGATTTTCTTTTTGAAAAAGAGAAAACAAGATTTATATTTGAAAAACTCGTAGGGCTGAAAGGATTTAATTTTTTAGGAATAATATCAATATTTCTGGGAGTTTTTCTTGTATTCAGAACGCATTTTATCAAAATTTTAGCCAATAATTATGTAAAAAGCGGCTCTTCATATTTACTGGGAATGATTTTTCTTTTTGCAGGTGAAAAGTTTTATCAGAAGAAAAAAAGACATTTTGCTGTAGGACTGATAGGCGGAGGAATAGGAATTTTATATTTGACGACACTCCTGTCTACGCTATATCTGGAACTTTTCCCGATGACAGTGGGACTGATTATATCAGTAATACTTACAGGTCTGGTAATAGTTCTCGCATTCAGATATAATAGCCAGATAATAGGGATATTGGCGATGATAGGAGGTTATCTCCCTTACGGTACATATATCTGGATCAACAGGACAAATATCCAGATATATTATATTCTTGCATATTCCATTATTTTACAGGGAATAGTCTTAGGCATTTCATGGAAAAAAGACTGGGTATACAATAAAATACTCGGATTTATGATAGGAATATTTAATATGGCGGGTCTTGTTTATTATTTAAATGATAAAATGCATGACAAACTGACTGCATTTTTTTATATCGTCATATTGACAACAGCATACAGTTATATTTTTCTAAATTCGCATAAAAAGGAAAATAGAGACAGTGATTTTACGGATTACATGTTTTTGAGTTTAAATCTGGTAATGAAATTTTCGCTCATATACAGTCTGTTTGATGAAACAACTCCATCATGGATGAAGACAGTCTTAGTCGGAGGAGTAGGAATAATATACGGATTTATCGGAGATAGACTTAAAGAAAACAAAGTTGCAAAAATCTTTTATATTGTAGCTCTTGGCTGCTTTATACTGATTATACCGCTTATAGTTTCAACGGAATATCTGGTGCTGGCATGGGGTCTCGAAACAGTGTTCCTTTATCTGATATACAAAAAATATAATAGTACGGAGCTTAAATATGGAACAATAGTGATTTACATAATTACTTTATTCAGTAACTTTGCAGTAAGAGAAGAAAAATTTTTTCTTGTATATATTCAGGATTTAATGATAATATTTTTCTCTTTTACAGTTTATTTCCTTATGAAAAAAAGTTACAAAAAGTCTGTAAAAATTTATGCTCCTTTAGTCAAATACTGTGTATTTCTTTATTCTATAGGCTTTATAAACAGAATAATTTATAAAATTATGACGGAGCTGAAAAACGGTGAGTATTATAAACTTATGCTGATTTCTGCATTTGTTACAGTACTGATAGTAAGAGAAGTTACTTATAAAGTCAAGAAGTTACAGGATAAAGCAAGTTTGGCTTTTCTCGCGATTATAGAAATAGTATATCTGATAAATATAAATTTACTGAATGTTTTTTGGGATTTTTTCACATCCGAAACTTATTTTCTCACGGAAATAAAACATTCAAAAGCAGAAATACTATTGATTTTCATAAATATTTTTCTGTTTATGACAGCAAGAAATGATATTCATTTCTGGATTTTCAAAAGAAATGAAAAAAATGTCAAATGGATATTTGGAGAAAGTATTTATATACTCGTTGTTTCATATATTATTTTAAAATACAGCCTCAGATTTGAATGGGCAGGACTTGGTATAAATACAATAGGGCTTCTGATGTGCGGATATCTTGTATGGAAAGGGTTTAAAGTACCGAACAGAAATATAAGAAGAATAGGATTAGGAATAGGAATATTTTTTGTAATGAAAAGTTTCTTCGTAGATTTTGTCGAATTTGCTACTTCATACAGATTGATAGCTTATTTTAGTATGGGAGCTATTCTTATAGGAACTTCATATATTTATCAAACCGCATTAAAAAAGCTGGAACAGGAATCTAAAAATATTGATAATAAAACTTTTACAGAAAAAGGAGAAGATAAAGAAAATAAAAAAGATAAAAAAGAAGAATAAAAATCTTAATAAATTTGTAAAATGGAGAAGCAATGAAAAGAATAAATATATTTGATAAATTGACAATAGGTCTGTTTCTAATATCAGTTTTTCAGCTTTTTTCTTATGAGTATTTTAAAGAAATAAAAGTAACAGGAAAGTCTGCTTATAAGGAGTTTTATATAACAGAGGATATTTATGCTAACAGCAGAAAAAATCTTGATGATATAAGAATAATTGATAAAAATGGAAAAGAGATACCTTATGTCATTGAAAATGAAAAAAGCAGCAAAATAGGAAAATTTAATACAGTAGAAATAAATATAACTTACAGTACGGAGCAGAAAGATAAAACAACTGTTTTAAAAATAAACAGCAAATTTCTTCCGTTGAAAAAGATTGTCCTCGATATAGACGGCGAATTTAAAAGAGATTATTTTGTAAAAGATAAAGATGAAAACTATCTCAGTGAAGGAACTTTGATGAAAGTTGGAAATAAGAAAAATCTTACTGTAAATTTTGATAATATTCAGGAAAAAGATATAGCAATCATTGAAATACGGAATAGAGACAACACACCTTTAAAAATAAAAAGTATAAAAGGAATTTATGTTCCTGACAGGATAGTATTCAAAGATGAAAATGGAGAAAGTTATAAAATAACATTCGGCGATGACAGCCTTGATAAGCCCGAATATGACATAGCACAGTTCAGTGAGATGATAAAAGAAAGAAACCTTGTTACAATTGGAGAAATAAACAGAGTGAAGAAAGTTGAAAAGACTGAAAAACCTAAGATACAGGATTATACCTTTTATTACAACATATTTATAGGAGTTGTAGTGATGATACTGATTGGATTTACAGCCAAAAAAATAAGTAAAAAATAGAAAATTGAGAAATATAAAGATTGAGATGAATTTTGAAATGGAATTTCCTGTGAAAAAGTAATTTTTCCAACTTTGTAAGGAAAAAATACTTGACAAAATTATAGAGATTTTATATAATAATTTCATAACAATTTATAAGATATAAATCTATAAATAGAAAAGAAAAAATATAAAACAATTTCGGAGGTAAATTTAAAATGGTAAAATTAAGACTGACAAGATTAGGAAGAAAAAAAGTTCCTTTCTACAGAATAGCAGCTATGGAAGCATTATCAAAAAGAGACGGTAAAGCAATAGCATACTTGGGAACATATAACCCTTTGGCAGAAAATGACAAGCAGGTAGTATTGAAAGAAGAGGAAATATTGAGATTTCTTTCTAATGGTGCACAGCCTACAGAAACTGTAAAAAGTATTTTAACTAAAGCAGGAATATGGGCAAAATTTCAAGAAAATAAAAAGAAATAAAATAAATTTTCATATTAATAAAAATTTATAATAAAAAATGGCAGTATTGATAAATCTGCCTTTTTTTAATTTATGAGTAAATTCTTATTTTCACAAGCAAAAACTATTGTTTTAATAAAAAATATGTGGTAGAATTATTGTATAGTAAAATATTTTGTTATTTAAGTTTATAATATAAAAAATTATTATATTTAAAAAATTAAATAATAAATAAAATGTTTTAAAATTAGTTAAAATATATTGGAGGAAGATTATGAAACTTTCTAAAAGCAAATTGTTGAACATGTACGAATTAATGCTGGATATAAGAGACTTTGACTTAAAAGTAAACCAGCTTGTAAAAAGAGGAATGGTGCCGGGAATGACGCACTTGTCTGTCGGTGAGGAAGCTGCAAATATAGGAGCATTGTCAGCTTTAAATCCTGATGACCTTATTACATCCAATCACAGAGGACACGGTCAGGTAATCGGAAAAGGAATAGACCTGAATGCTATGATGGCTGAAATAATGGGAAAAGCTACAGGAACATGCAAAGGAAAAGGCGGTTCAATGCATATTGCAGATTTGGAGAACGGTAATTTGGGAGCTAACGGAATTGTTGGCGGAGGACACGGAATAGCAGTCGGAGCGGCATATACTCAGAAAGTAAAAAATACAGGCAAAATCGTAGTATGCTTTTTCGGAGACGGAGCTACAAACGAAGGAAGCTTTCATGAAGCATTGAATTTAGCTTCTGTCTGGAAAGTACCAGTTATTTTTTATTCCATAAACAACGGATACGGAATAAGTACATCGATAAAAAAAGTTACGAACATAGAACATATATATGAAAGAGCAGTTGCATACGGAATACCGGGATACTTTATAGAAGACGGAAATGATGTCCTTGCTGTTTATGAAACATTTAAAAAAGCTGTGGACTATGTGAGAAAAGGAAATGGTCCTGTATTAATCGAAAGTATTACTTACAGATGGTTCGGACATTCGAGCTCGGATCCGGGAAAATACAGAACTAAAGAAGAAGTTGATGAATGGAAGAAAAAAGACCCTATTTTGAAATTTAGAAAATATCTGGTTGAAAATAAATTAGCTACTGACGAAGAACTGGATAAACTTGAAGAAGTTTCAAAACAGAAAATCGAAGCTTCAGTGGAATTTGCTAAAAATAGCCCTGAGCCTACAATAGAATCAGCTTTTGAAGATATTTACGCGGACTAATTATATATACAGATCATAATGAAATATAATACAATAAATGAATTAGAGATTATTGCTTTATAATACTTTTATTATCGACTGTAAAATTTTTATTTGAAAATAAAAGCTGAAAAGTTGATAAAAAAGAATTTTATTTGGCAACGTTTCGTTTGAAAAGTCAAATGAAAAATACAAAATTTGGATTATAACAGAGAATTTATCGGGATACTAACTTACTGAATAATTTCAGTATCATATAGAAAGATGAAAAACAGTTTAGAAATCACGTAGGAGGAAAAGAAAAATGAGTGATAACACAAAGTTAATGACTGTGAAAGAAGCAATCATAACGGCAATGTCTGAAGAGATGAGAAGAGATGAAAATGTATTTTTAATGGGAGAAGATGTCGGGATATTCGGAGGAGACTTCGGAACATCAGTAGGGATGCTCGAAGAGTTTGGACCCGAAAGGATAAAAGATACTCCTATTTCAGAATCAGCCATATCGGGAACAGCAATAGGTGCAGCAATGACAGGGTTAAGACCTATTGTTGACGTAACATTTATGGATTTTATAGTGTATATGATGGATAATATAGTAAATCAGGCTGCAAAAACAAGATATATGTTTGGAGGAAAGGGACAGATACCTGTAACATTCAGATGTGCCGCAGGTTCGGGAGTAGGTTCGGCGGCTCAGCACTCGCAGTCATTGGAATCATGGTTCTGTCATATACCCGGACTGAAAGTAGTGGCACCGGGAACACCGGCAGATGTAAAAGGACTTTTAAAATCAGCAATAAGAGATAATAATCCAGTAATATTCCTTGAGTACAAGGCTCAATACAATATGAAAGGGGAAGTACCTCTTGATCCTGATTTTCTAATACCTTTGGGAAAAGGAGAAATTAAAAGAGAAGGAACTGATATTACAATAGTAACTTACGGAAGAATGCTTGAAAGAGTGATGAAAGCCGCAGAAGAAGTCGCAAAAGAAGGGATAAATGTGGAAGTTGTCGACCCGAGAACTCTAATTCCTCTGGATAAGGAATTAATATTAAATTCCGTAAAGAAAACAGGCAGAGTTATCCTTGTCAATGATGCTCATAAAACAAACGGATTTATCGGAGAAATATCGGCAATGATTTCAGAAAGCGATGCTTTTGATTTTCTTGACAGTCCTATTGTAAGGCTGGCTTCGGAAGATGTTCCTGTTCCTTATAATCACACACTTGAAACGGCAATAGTACCAAGTGTTGAAAAAATAGTAGACGCAATTCACAAAGTAATGAATAAACAATAGTAGAAGGTGAAAATATGGAAAATGAAAAATTGAGAGCCACACCTGCTGCAAGAAGTTTGGCGAAAAGACTGGGAATAGACCTTTTCAAAATCCAGGGTAGCGGTGCTAAAGGCAGAGTTCATAAAGAAGACGTGGAAGTTTTCAGTTATGAAAAAAGAATTCACATATCACCTCTCGCAGCCAAGATAGCTGCAGATTACGGTATTGACTTGGAAAATGTAACCGGAAGCGGTCATAACGGTAAAATAATGAGAGATGATGTAATGAAATTAATCGGAAAATCTCAGGAAACTCAAGAGCCTGTAAAAAAAGAAGAAGCAAAAGCGGCAAAACAGGAACAGGCTGTAGGAGATACGGAAACAATATCTATGTCTCCTATGAGAAAAGTAATCGCAAAAAGAATGTCGGAAAGCTATTTTACAGCTCCTACATTTACATTAAACTATGAAATAGATATGACTGAAATAAAAGCCCTGAGAGCAAAAATTTTAGATACAATACTTGAAAATACGGGTAAAAAAGTTACTATTACCGATATAATATCATTTGCAGTAATAAAAACATTAATGAAACACAAATATATAAATTCGAGCTTATCGGAGGACGGAAGTCAGATTATCTTCCATAACTATGTGAGTTTAGCGATAGCCGTAGGAATGGATGACGGACTTCTTGTTCCCGTAATACAGAATGCGGATAAAATGACATTATCCGAATTGGTTGTAAACTCTAAGGAAATAGTATCCAAAGCACTTGCAATGAAACTTTCTCCTGCGGAGCAGTCAGGAAGTACATTTACTATAAGTAATTTAGGAATGTACGGAGTTCAAAGCTTTAATCCGATTATAAATCAGCCTAACTCTGCCATATTGGGAGTATCGGGAACAGTAGATAAACCTGTGGTTGTAAACGGAGAAATCGCTATAAGACCTATTATGACTCTTTGTCTGACAATAGACCACAGAGTAGTGGACGGACTTGCGGGAGCAAAATTCATGCAGGACTTGAAAAAATTATTGGAAAATCCTATATCAATGTTAGTATAGACGAAAAGGAAGTGAATTGAATGGCAACTGAAATTATAATGCCTAAAGCCGGGATAGATATGACTGAAGGGCAAATAATAAAATGGAATAAAAAAGAAGGCGATAAAGTAGAAGCGGGAGAAATTCTGCTTGAAATTATGACAGACAAGACAAGTATGGAGCTGGAAGCGGAAGAATCAGGATACTTGATAAAAATAGTAAAAGGAGACGGAGAAACGGTACCCGTTACCGAAGTCATCGGATATATAGGTGCGGAGGGAGAAGCAGCGCCTACAGGTACTTCATCAAGTTCAGCTCCTGTATCTGAAAATGCACCTCAGAAAGTTGAAGTTAAAGCGGAAACACCTAAAGAAACTAAATCGGAAGAAGTAAAACCTGCGGCTAAAACTGAAAAAGGCGAAGATGAATTTGATGTGGTAGTAATCGGAGGAGGGCCTGCCGGTTATGTTGCTGCAATAAGAGCCGCTCAAGTGGGCGGAAAAGTAGCTGTTATTGAAAAAAGCGAACTTGGAGGAACATGTTTGAACAGAGGATGTATACCTACGAAAACATTCCTTAAAAATACTGAAATAATCGAAGGTATAGAAATGTCGGCAAAAAGAGGAATTGTTCTGGAAAGTGAAAAATTTACAGTAAATATGCCTAAAGTAGTCAGCCTTAAAAATGAAATAGTCAAAACATTGACTAACGGAGTACAGGGATTACTGAAAAGTAATAGCGTGAAGATTTTTAAAGGTGTAGGAAAAATAGATAAAGATAAAAATGTCGTAGTAAATGGAGAAAAAGTTCTGAAAACAGACAAAATAATATTAGCAGGAGGGTCTAAAGTAGGGACTGTAAATATACCGGGCATAGAAAGCAAAAAAGTGCTTACAAGTGATGATATACTTGACTTGCAGGAGCTACCTAAATCTCTTGTAGTAATCGGCGGCGGAGTAGTAGGAGTCGAATTAGGACAGGCTTATTTATCTTTCGGAACTGAAGTTACTGTAGTCGAAATGATGGACAGAATAATTCCGGGAGTTGACAGGGAAGCTTCCGAAACATTGAGAAAAGCGTTAGAGAAAAAAGGAATGAAAATATTGACATCTGCAAAAATTAATGAAATTGTCGATAATGGTGATAAGCTCATAATCAAAGTTGAAGGAAAAGAAGATATAATTGCTGAAAAAGCTTTATTGTCAATAGGAAGAGTTCCTGACTTGGAAGCATTGGGAGAAATCGACCTTGAAATGGAAAGAGGAAAAGTAAAAGTCGACAAATTTATGGAAACAAGTGTAAAAGGAATATATGCACCGGGAGATATAAATGGAATAAAAATGTTGGCTCATGCTGCTTACAGAATGGGAGAAGTTGCCGCTGAAAATGCAGTATTGGGAAATCATAAGGAAACTAAACTTGCAACAACACCGGCGGCAATTTATACAATACCTGAAGTGGCTATGGTAGGACTGACAGAAGAACAGGCAAAAGAAAAATATGATATAAATGTTGGTAAATTTGCATTTGTAGGTAACGGAAGAGCATTGGCTTCAGGAGATACTACAGGATTTATCAAAGTCATAGCTGACAAAAAATATGGAGAAATACTTGGAGTACATATTGTAGGACAGTCTGCTGCTGAGATTATAAACGAAGCTGCGTCGTTAATGGAAATGGAAATTACTGTAGATGAAGTGTTGAAAACGATACACGGACACCCTACATTCTCGGAAGCATTCTATGAAGCTTGTGCAGATGTGCTGGGAGAAGCAATACACTTACCTAAAAAGAAATAGGAGATAATAAAAAAAGGAAGGAGCTTCATACAAAAAATGATTTATATTAAAAGTACGGGTTCAAATAATCCTGCCTACAATATAGCTTTAGAAGAATATTGCTTCAAAAATCTGAAACAGTTTGATGAAATATTTTTTCTTTGGATAAATGAACCGACAATAGTCGTAGGAAAATATCAGAACACCATTGAGGAAATAAATTCTGAATATACAAAGAAAAAGGGGATTAATGTTGTGAGAAGGATTTCAGGAGGAGGAGCTGTCTATCATGACCTGAATAATCTGAATTACACGATTATTTCAAATAAGGACAAAGGAAACGGATTTAATTTTAAGGAGTTTTCACTTCCAATTATTGAAACATTGGCAGAACTGGGAGTAAAAGCTGATTTTACAGGACGGAATGATTTGGAGATAGATGGACAGAAGTTCTGCGGGAATGCACAGGCATATATAAAAGGAAGAGTAATGCACCATGGTTGTATACTTTTCAATGTTGATTTCAGTGCTTTGGGAGATGCTCTGAAAGTTTCTAAGGATAAGATAGAATCCAAAGGTGTAAAATCTGTCAGAAGCAGAGTTACAAATATACTTCCTCACCTTAAAAATCCTATTACAGTGGAAGAGTTTGCTGACAAAATAATGGAATATATGAAAAAACATTACCCTGATATGAAAGAATATAAATTCAGTGAAGAAGAACTCGCAATAATTTCTAAAAATGCAGAAGAGAAACATAAAAGCTGGGACTGGGTATATGGTCAGTCGCCGGAATACAACATAACAAGAGGAAAGAGATTTCCACATGGTAAAGTTCAGATTTTTGCCGATGTAGTAAATTCCAAAATAAAAAATATTAAAATTTATGGAGATTTTTTCGGAACGAAAGAAGATTTATCAGATTTTGAAGAAAAACTTATCGGATCAAAATACACATCCGAAGATATAAGAGAAAGACTGAAAGATGTGGATATTAAAGAATATTTTGCAGGATTTACATTGGATGAGATAGTTGAAGCGATAGTGGAATAATTACTCAAAAAATACCAAAAGTAAGAATAAATTAAGTAAAAATATAAAATACTATATTTACAAATTCTTGAACAGTTTTAAATATAAAACAGGAAATAAGCTTTAGAAAAAGTCATCTGTCTAAGATTTCAGGAAAGTTTCCAATCTTAACTGACTTGATTATTAAAGCTTGGTAAATTCAATAATTTAGTAGATTATTGCTTTTTATAAGCAAAGTCTCACTAATTAATGACTGTTTTAATAAATAAAGCTCTATCAAATAAAGTAAATATAGTATTTTTTGATTTTTTTTACTAAATTCTTGTATCTCTTATTTAAAAAAACTTATAAAAGTGGTGATAATACTTACATTCACAAAATCTATAAACAATGCTCCTACTATAGGTACTACAAAAAATGCTATTTTTGAGTATTGATATTTTTCGCAGACAGATTTCATATTGGAAATACCGTTTGGAGTGGCTCCAAGACCAAAACCGCAATGACCTGAAACTATTACTGCTGCATCATAATCAGACCCCATTGCCTTGAAAGTGATCCAGTTAAGATAAAAGTAAATTAACACCGTTTGAGCCAAAAGCAAAATAATCATCGGACCTGCAAGATCTATTAATTCCCATAGTTTCAATGACATCAGAGCCATTGCAAGAAACAGATTTAATGCTACATCTTCCAAAATACTTATTTCCTTAGTAGGAGAATTAATCAATTCTGTATTGTCGGAAATATTTCTCATAACAGCGGCAGCTATCATCGGTCCAATATATACAGGAAAATGCATATGAGGGAGAATCCGATTTATAAGTAATGATAAATATGATCCAATCCCCATTGCTATAAGTATTTGAAAAAAAGCTCGGGAAAATCTGTCGCCGTCAAGAACAGGCTGCAATTTTTTCTTGAGATTTTCATCAATATTTTCTTCATAGTTTTTAGGAGTTTCATTTTCCAAAGATTTGTCGGAAAGTTTCAAATCAGGAAGTAATTTGTGTTTTAATATAAGTCTGTTTGCAATAGGACCTCCAAGCATCGACCCGACAAGAAGTCCATATGTAGCAGAGGCAATAGCAACAGCACCTGCACCTTTAATCCCAAGATTTTCAACAGACGGTGCAATAGCAGCCGAAGTTCCATGACCTCCTGTCATTGGAGTGGAACCCGTCATCATTGCTAACAGTGGATGGATTCCTACAAATCTCGAAAGTAATACCGCAACGGCATTTTGAAATACACATAAAACAGCGGCTACAATAAGAAATATAAATACCTTTTTCCCGCCTTTTCTTAGGACTTTGATACTGGCGTTAAATCCTACACTTGTAAAAAACATTATCATAAAAAATGTCTGTAAAGTAGTATCAAATTCTACAGTCATAACATTTAACTGTCTTGTTATAAATGAAAATATTGAAAAAATCATTCCGCCGATTACCGGTGAGGGAATACAGTATTTTTCAAAAAAATATATTTTGTTTCTTAAATTTCTTCCGATTATAAGAAGAATAACAGCTAATCCCATAGCTTGTATCATATCAAGTTTAATAGTAAATATTATAATCACATCCTTTTTTAAAATGTATTATAAAATTATACTATATATGATAGAAAAGTTCAAATATTATTTATACTTGACAACATCTTCTTTTTATTTTAAAATTTTAAATAAATTCATAAATATTATTTTTAACAAAGTAAATAAAGAAAGGAATTATATAAATGAAATCAGGATTTATAGCTATTGTGGGAAGACCCAATGTTGGAAAATCAACATTAATGAATAAACTTGTAAAGGAAAAAGTGGCGATTGTATCCGATAAGGCAGGAACTACGAGGGATCAGATAAAAGGGATTGTAAATATAGGAGAAAATCAGTATATTTTTGTAGATACTCCGGGAATACATAAACCGAAACATTTGCTCGGAGAACATATGACCGAAGTTGCACTCGAAACTTTAAATAATGTAGACCTTATAATGTTTATGCTTGACGGAACAAAAGAAATATCCACAGGGGATATGTTTGTAAATGAACATATAAAAGAAACGAAAACTCCTGTAATAGCTGTTATAAATAAAATTGATAAAATGAATGATGAAGAAATAGAAGAAAAGAAATCTGAAATAAAAGAAAAATTGGGTCAATTTGCGGAAATTATAACATTGACTGCTGAATATGCCATAGGTATACATAAGATTTTTGAAGCGGCTGAAAAATACCTTTCTAATGATGTATGGTTTTATCCTGAAGATTATTATACAGATTTACCTGTGAATAAAATAGTCGTGGAAACAGTGAGGGAAAAAATACTGCATAATACAAAAGATGAGATACCTCACAGTGTTGCAGTCGAGATAATTAATGTAGAAACAAAAAAGGATATAAGAAAATATGATATTAATATATACGTGGAAAGGGAAAGTCAAAAAGGAATAGTAATAGGAAAAGAAGGGGCATTGTTAAAAAAAATAGGAATAGAAGCGAGAAAAGAAATAGAAGCATTGATTGATTTGAAAGTAAATTTAAAATTATGGGTAAAAGTGAAAAAAAAATGGAGAAAAAATCAGCAGTTTCTCAATGAAATGGGCTATAAAATAAAGAAAAAATAAGGCATTGTTTTTTTAAATTTATGTGATATAATATATTAGATAAAAAAATATTCAATTATAAGATAACAATATAAAAAACTTTTACTTGTCAAATATACAATTTACCGTGATATTACACTTATATAACAATTTTTTATACGCATCAGACTTATTTCATATAACAAAAAACAAAAATCCGCATACATATAAATTGAGGGAAAGGAGGAGAAAACATGATATGGAGTTAAAAATGACAAGAAATAATTTTTGGGAATACGTCAATGATGCCAGAAAAAAATATGAGGATAATTTTGAAGCAATGAGTTATCTGACTGATATTCTGACTGACAAAACAAATGA
>CALIJH010000014.1 GCA_938017765.1 uncultured Leptotrichia sp. | reverse complement strand
TGAATTTTCATCATTTTTCATTGTTTTGGAAAGCACTATATTCTCACGATTTGGAAGAGGTTTTCCAATACTCTCAAATGTATTTCTCCCCATTATAATTTTTTTCCCAGAAGTTATTTTCTTAAAATTTTTCAAATCTTCCGGTATATGCCATAAAAGTTTATTTGATTTTCCTATCTCTCTATTTTTTCCTATAGCAACTATTATACTAAACATACTATTTCCTTTTTTATTAATTTATCTTTATTAATTTATACAGCTACTTCAAACTTTATCAAAGGATGACTTTCATAGTCTTCAAGAGTTATATCTTCAAAAGTCAGTTCATTAAAAGGCTTATCAGCTATCTTAATTTTTGAAAGTTTCATAGGCTTTCTTTTCAGCTGCTCTTTCAGTCCTTCAATATGATTTTCATAAATATGAGCGTCTATTATCGTATGGGAAAACTCCCCAAGTTCATATCCGCATTCCTTGGCTATCATCATCGTAAGCAGAGAATAACAGGCAAGATTAAAAGGTATTCCCAAAGCTATATCCCCACTTCTCTGGGTCAAATGACAATTCAGTTTATTTCCCAATACATTAAATGCAAATGTATAATGACACGGAGGTAATTTACTTATTACGGCATTTCCCGGATTCCATGCAAGAACTATCAGTCTTCTGCCATTTTTATGGTTGGGATTGGTTTTCATTTCTTTCAGTGTATCTATAATATACTGTATCTGGTCAAATACAAGTTGCCCATTTTTTTCCCTCGTTGTCCATTTATTATTTTCATCCGCAAATACTTCACCGTCCAAAGAGATTTCAGGAACAGGATATCTTCTCCAAAATCTGCCGTACGCGGTTTCAAGTCTGCCCTCTTCATCTGCCCATGCGTCCCATATCTTTGTCTTTGTTCTCAAATTTTTTATATGTTCCTCACCTGTCAAATACCAAAAAAGCTCATGAAGCATGGAGTTAAAATACATCTTTTTTGTCGTAAGCAACGGAAATCCCTCGCTTAAATCAACTTTATAAGTATACGCAAAAGTAGAAATTGTATCCACTCCCGTTCTGTTTTCCTTTTTGACTCCATTATCCAACACATATTTTACAAGGTCTAAATATTGTTTCATTCTACTTAATATTGAATTTTTATAATATCTGTATTATTTAAATATCTATACCAATAATTAAATATTCTATGTTATTTAAAAACTATATTATTTAAAAAAATTCAACTTCCTCCTTAATATATTAATATTCAAAATTATTCTGTCTTAATGCTTCGTATAGTATAATTGCCGCTGAATTTGAAAGATTTATGGAACGTCCTAACGGCAACATAGGTATTGTAATATTATTTTCACTGTATTTATTCAGTATATCTTCAGGAATTCCCCTTGATTCCGGTCCGAACATAATATAATCATTCCTGCTGTATCGCACATCGGAATATTTTCTTTCTGTCTTTGTAGTTGCAAAGTATAAATTTACATTTTTATTTTCAATATTTTCTTTCATAAAATGTTCAAAATCTTCCCAGATATAAAGCTGTACATCTTTCCAATAATCAAGTCCTGACCTTTTTACAGCCTTTTCATCTAAGGAAAAGCCCAGAGGTTTTATCAGATGAAGCTTTGTATTTGTCAAAACACATGTTCTTCCTATATTTCCTGTATTGTAGGGAATCTCAGGATTGAACAGAACAATATTCATTTAATCTCATTACCTTTCAAATTTTTCTCTTCATTTTTCTACCCCATCAGTTTTTTATAATCTGACAGTTTTATTTTTCCTGTATTTAATTTCTCAAGTTTTTTAGTAATATTATCTCCTCTGGAAAATCCTCCAAACCCGTTTTTTGAATTAATATGAGTTATTGCAATTGCCAAAGCATCCGCAGCATCATCGGGCTTAGGTATCTCATCCAATTTCAGTATAATTTTCACCATTTCCTGTATCTGTTTTTTTTCTGCCCGACCATAACTTGCTATTCCCATTTTTACCTGTAATGGTGTATAGCTATAAATATTCATTCCATTTTTCTGCCCGACCAGAGTTATCACTCCCCTTGCCTGGCCTACTTTTACTATTGTTTTCTGATTTTTAAAAAAATACAGTTCTTCTATTGCCATATCGGAAGGATTCCATAATTTTATTATATTATCCAGTCCGTCATAGATTTTTTCGAGTCTGACAGGCATATCTTCATCTTTATCAGTATAAATACAGCCGTAATCAAGAACTTTGTATTTCCCTTTTTCAAAGTCGATAACCGAATAACCTACTATGGCAGTCCCCGGGTCGATACCTAATATTCTCATATTTCACCTGTTTCCAATATTTTTTAACGTTTTTAATTATAACATACAATTGTTATCTTTTCAATGTACAAATAGTTTGAAAACTTTATGTAATATAATAATTTATTAATGATAGGATATATTATTTTTATGTATTTAAAAAAAGGCTTTTTTTAAATAAAAAATGTTATTTTAGTTTTAGAGAAAATATTTTTCTCTTTTTATATAAATCATATCCGTTCCTATTTTCATGACTTTTGCTATCCCTTTAAATTCAGATTTTTCATCCGTTTTATTTTTTAGATATATTTTATATCTTTTATTTTCAGTTATTTTTTCTATTTTTTTAAATTTATTTTTTTTAAACAGAACGGTCATTCCATTTTTCAATTTTTTATATTTTTCTTCATTTACAGCCATTCTGTCGTAGTTAAAAATATGCTCAATATTCTTAAAATTAATCATTTTCTTTGTTTTTTCAACGTCGGAACTTTCGGCATTTTTTTTAACTTCACTTATTGTAATGGCATCTTTTATATCAAATTTATCTATTTTAGTCCTTACAAGTTTTGTCATAGTCGCATAAAATCCCAATTTGTTTCCTATATCCCTCACAAGAGTTCTTATGTAAGTTCCACTGCTTACATTTGTGAAAAAAGATATCTTTTTAGGATTTTTTTCATCAATTTTTATTTCGGAAATCGCATTTATTTTCACCTTTCTTGATTTCCTGTCTGTTTCTATTCCTTTTCTCGCAAGCTCGTATAATTTTTCACCATTTACTTTTATCGCCGAATACATAGGAGGTATCTGCTCTATTTCACCTATAAAACTGTTAATTACTTTAACAGCCTTTTCTTCGGAAATTTTGATTTCTCCGTTATATTTACTGACTGTTATTCCTTCGGCGTCATAAGTATCAGTTTCATAGCCCAATTCCAATTCTACATAATATTCCTTATCCTTTTTCATCAAGTCATCTGAAAATTTTGTAGCTCCGTTAATCATTACGATTAAAAGTCCTTCAGCCATGGGGTCAAGAGTTCCCGCATGACCCGTTTTTATAGCATTTATTTCTTTTTTCAGCTTATTGATTGCCGCAAAAGAGCTTATGCCCCTATCTTTATTCAGTAAAACTATTCCATCTTCAACAAATTTATTTTCTTCTTTCATATTTTTTTCTTTCATAGTATTTTCCTTTTTATAGTATTTATCTAAAATATTTAATTATGACAGATATCTGAGTATAATATTAGCCCATATTTTTATTATGTTTTACATTATAGGTGATATTACTTTAAACAATGAATTTCTTATTTTTCTCCAGAATACAGTTTTCTTGAGATTTTTCTCTTTTATTTGCTCGCATTTTTTCAAATCTTCATAAAACTGATCCCTTATATTCCTGCTTATCTCTTCATTATAAAAAACCGAGTTTATTTCATAATTTATTTCAAAACTTCTCATATCAAAATTACATGTCCCCATTGTGGAGATTTTCCCGTCCGTTACAATATTTTTGCAGTGCATAAATCCTGCTTTATATCTGTATATCTTTACTCCTGCTTTCAGTAATTCCTCAAAGTATGTTTCAGCAATCCAGTAAGGAATTTTTTTATCAGGAACGCCTGTTATCATGAGTTTTATTTTGACTCCTGAAAGAGATGCAATCTGTAATTGGGACATAAGAGAAGTGTCAGGTATAAAATACGGGCTCTGAATAAGTACTTCTTTTTCCGCAATGCTTATCATTTTTGAGTACATATACTTCAATGAAGTCCAAACCGTATCAGGACCGCTTGATGAAACCTGCATCAAATACGGCTCTGTATTTTCAATTTTGTTTTCCTTAATTATATTTTCTATTTCCTCTTTTTCAAAATCCTGTTTTCCTCCGCTATTCAGCCAGTCCGTAAAAAATATCACAAGATAATCTATTATTTGCTCTCCTGTAATTCTTATATTTGTATCTCTCCATGTCTCAAATCTTTTTCCGCCTGTTATATACTCTTCTCCAAGGTTCATTCCGCCTGTATGTAATATTTTATTATCAATGATTGTCATTTTTCTGTGATTTCTATAATTGGATTTCAGTATTGTATACTTTATATCCAGAAAATATCTGAATTCTACTCCCACTTCTGCAAGTTCTTTTCTGTATTTTCCGGAAATAGTTCCCATAGAGCCTAATCCGTCAAATAAAAGCTTTATTTCCAAGCCTTCTTTTGCTTTTTTTACTAACAGATTTTTTATTCTTTCCCCAAGTTCATCGGAACGCCATATGAAATATTCCATATAAATAGTTTTCTTGGCTTCTTCCAAATCTTTAATAATCGAATCAAAAGCTTCTTTCCCTTCATAAAATAATTTATACGAATTGTTTTTTGTCAGAAATGTCCTTTCCGACTCATAGAGAAGTTTTACTATTTCTTTTTCCTGATTACCGATATTTATTTCTTTCATTTTTGTATCAAGATTTTTTATCCTCAACTCTTTTGAATTAAAGATCTCTGTCGGATCATACTTCATAAACAGTCCTGAAAAACCGCCCAGTATACTGTCTCTCTTTTTTTTATTTTTAAGATTGGATATTTTCCTTTTTCTCCAATTTATTCCAAAAATAATATATAGAAAAAAACCGAAAATAGGGAATACGGTAATTGTAAATATCCACGCCACCATGCTTTCAGGCGTTTTCTCGGAAACCAGTATCGCGATAAGAAATCCTATATATATTGCCAGATGAATATGTTCTATGGAAATAATCCATATCAGCAAATTTCCTATATGCTCAAACATAAAAACCTCCCTATTTCTTATTTTAATTTTTTCAAAATTTCAGCTATCTGATATCTGACTATTTGCTATCTTGTATTTTATCTTGATATTCCGTTATTTTATTATTTTATTGTTTTGTCGTTTTGTCGTTTTGTCGTTTTGTCGTTTTGTCGTTTTGTCGTTTTGTCGTTTTTAGTATCTGTTATATTTAATATATTACCATTTTTGAAAAAAGTTATCAATGACAAATGATTGATTATATTATATAAAATAAATAAAAATCACTTAAAACACACTTCTGCTCTAAATGATTTTCATTTTTTCAATTTTATTTTTCTAATTCTTTCTTATTTCATTTTTTATTCCACTTTTTTCATTTTATTTCTTACTTTTTTCTGACTTCGTTTTTTACTTTATTTACTTTTTATTTTTATTTCTTATTTCAAATTTACTTTAGATAAGCGATGGCCTCTATTTCAACAAGAGCTTCTTTAGGCAATTTGCCTACTTCAAAAGCTGACCTTGTCGGATAAGGCTCTTCAAAATATTCGGCATAGATTTTATTTACTGAAACAAAATCAGATATTTTATCAAGAAAAACTGTCGTTTTTACTACATTTTTCATTGAATAGCCGTTATTTTCCAATATGGCTTTCATATTTTCCAACGCCTGTTTTGCCTGTCCTTCAACTGTACTTTCTTCTATATTCTGTGTTTCGGGATTTATTCCCAGCTGTCCGGAGATATACAGAAAATCTCCTACAATTCTGAATGCCGAATACGGCCCTACTGCTTCAGGTATTTTTTTCATTTTATTACCTCCTTGAAATATAAATTTAGATATAATTTTCTCTAATTATATTTTAGCACATTTTTACAATATGACAATATTTTTTTCTGAAATATTTTTATAAAATCATATTTATACAAAATTATATTTAAAAAAATGATATAAAAACATCTCTGAAAAATACGGATGATTTTTATCAAAAGGAAAAACTAAGTATTAAATAACGAAGATATATTGACTTTTTCTTAATATGAGATATAATATTAATGACAATTAAGAGAGGATGTGATTTTATATGAAAATCATTATTAGCGGAAAACAATTGAAAATTACTGATGCAATTAAAAATTATACTGAAGAGAAAATCAACAAAATTTCCAAGTATACCGATGTTAAAACTGAAGTCGATATTGTCTTAACAGTTGAGAAAAAGAAAACTGAGGGGGATGTCCATAAAGCTGACGGACTGGTTTATGCAAGCGGAACCAAAATAAAAGTCGAATCAAGAAATAATGACCTGTATGCTGCTATTGACGAATTATCTGAAAGATTGGAAAGACAGGTCAGAAAATACAAAGAAAAACAGAAAGATTATAATAAAAAAGGAAGTCATCAATAAAAAACGGAAAAATATTATAAAAATGCTATAATGCTATTAAATAAAATATTATAAAAAATTTTATTGGATTTTCAAAAATAAAAGAGGCTACGCCTCTTTTTAAATTTATCAAATATTTTAGTTAATCAACATGCACTTTAAAAAACATAAATTTACTTTTCTTATATTATGTAAATAAAAAAGCAGTATTTTTATAATGTCGATTTTTTAAAATCATAAATCCAAGACTTTTTTATATTCTTTCTTTTTATTTAAAAGTTAGAGATATTTCATAAAACAAACCTCTATTTCTTCTTTGTTATTTTGACTTCTCTTTTTCATTGTTAAATTCTACCGTTTCTTGAGCTTCAAAACTTCTTTTCGTTATTCTTACTTTTCTTTCTTATAACTGTACATTCCCAGTCTGTTATTATATAAATACATAAAAGGGATTATCCATTTTTTTGTAAAAGGGAGAATTTTTTTCATTTCAACAGTAAAATTAATAAGTCCTGTCTGCTTCATTACAGGATTTAATTTTACGACTTCGCTTCCGTCTTTTACTCCCCATTTGAATGTAGCATTCATTTTTTTCAGCACATCGTGTTCTTTCTGCATTTTCAAAGCTCCTACAGAAATTAAGTCAAACTGTGCTTCAAATTCATCAAAATTATCTGTCAGTATTTTCAGGAAACTCTTTATTTCTTCTTCACTAAAGTACATAAGCACGCCTTCAGAAACAATAAGAAGTTTTTTTTCGCCAATTTTTATATCTTTTGTCCATTCAGGATTTAATGCGGACTTTGAAATATTTTTTACTCTTTCATTTTCAGAAAAAAATAATTTCCTTTTTTCAATCACTTCAGGAAAATCGACATTATACCATTCGACTTTGCCATTATCCACTCTTTCAAACCTTGTATCCAGACCGCAACCTATCGAAACTACAATACTCTCAGGATTTTCAGAAATAAATTTTTTTACTTGCTCATCCATTATTTTAGCCCTTGAAAGAATACCGTAATAAGAAAGCCAACCTTTAGAAAATTTTGAAAAATCATAATCTATCTGGGAGAATATTTCAGCAGATTTTTTATCTCTCAATACAGATTTTTCTTTTTTATAATCTTCGGCTCTTGCATATAAAGTTATAAGTGAT
>CALIJH010000013.1 GCA_938017765.1 uncultured Leptotrichia sp. | reverse complement strand
AATTTCTCCTTCTTTTTTCAGATTGAGTTTATCACGAGCAACTCTTTCTATCTTTTCTTCTTCACTGAAATTTTTAATATTGGTTTCGAGCGTTCTCTTTTTTTCAACATATTCTTCCAATTCTTTTTCAGTATTTTTTATTTCTCTGTCTACTTCTTTTTTTACTAAATACGTTTCAAAAGTCTGATAAGCAATCATACCTATCAGTGCAAAGAAAAATAAGTTGAAAAGTAAAATCATTCCTTTTTTTCCCATTTTTATTCTCCTGTTTGTTAATTTACTTTTTCATTTCTGATTTTTTCTATCTCTTTTATAAAGCTGTCCAAACTGTCAAACTCTTTATAAACGGAGGCAAATCTGACGTAAGCAATCTCATCCAGATCAAGCAGGTAAGAAATTATGATATTTCCCAAATCACTTGATTTTATTTCTCCTGAATATTCAGTCAAAATTACTCTTTCTATTTTATCGACAGTTTCTTCGACTTTCTCAGGGTCTACATTTCTTTTTTCCAACGCCCTCGTAATACCGTTATACACTTTTTTTCTTGAATAAGGCTGCTTTTCGCCGCTTTTTTTTATTACATAAAGGGCTAAATCTACAACTTTTTCATGAGTAGTAAATCTTTTACCGCAATTTTCGCAGGCTCTCCGCCTTTTTATAGAGTTTCCGTCGGCATACGCACGACTGTCTATTACTCTCGTATCTTCACTTCCACAAAATGGACATTTCATATTTTCCCCTTACTTTGACTTATTTTTAATTTTCCTCATTTCTTATTATTTCTATTATCTCTTCTTTTGTCTTTGCTTTTATAAGATTTTCTCTAAATTTGTCTTCCTTTATCATTCTGGATATCCTTGCCAGAACTCTTAAATACTCCTGTGCTTCATTTTTAGGACATAAAAACATAAAAAATATATTTACATTTTCATTATCAATAGCATCATATTCTATACCGTTTTTGGAAATTCCCAATGTTACTGTGAGTTCTCTGACTGCTTCTGTTTTTGCATGAGGTACAGCGACATTTTTTCCTATTCCTGTAGACCCCATATTTTCTCTTGTGTATAAATCTTCCAGTGCCAATTCTTCATTTTCGATCTGTCCGCTCTTTTTTATATTTTCAAAAAGTTCTTTGATGACTGCATTTTTATTTTTTGCCTTTAAATTTAGGTCTATTGTTTCGACATTAATATAATCAGCTATTTTCTTTCCTGATGACATATAACTATAACTCCTCCGTTAAAAATTTTTTCATTTCCATTTTTACTTGTAAATTCTCATTAATATATTTTTCAAAACTTATAATTATTTTTTTTAAATAAACCGAATATTTTTCAAATTCTTTCAGAATATAATGTTCGTCAGAATATTTTTTATTTATAAGGGAGATTTCCCTGTATTTCAGTATTAATTCAAAATCTAAAATTTTTTCAATTTCATCAGAATGATAAATTCCCTGTTCTATCATTATTCTTCTCAAAAAAGATAAAATAATATAATATTTATAGCCTTTCAGAAGTTTTTCCCTCGTATTTATAAATTTTAGAATATCAATTAATTTATCAAAAAAATCTTTATCCTCATAATTTATATCGTATAATTTATTTATACTGTCTAAAATATACAATGAAATTTCCAATTTTTCAATGTCATTTGTAATATTTCCAAATTTTTTTATAAGTTCAGAATCATTTACCGTATAAAAACCGTTTTTTTTCTGAATGGTCATATCTACAAGACTTAGAGGATTTAAAGTAATCGGATTTCTTTTTCTTGATTTCCTTATCCCATAAGCCATGATATTCATTTTCCCGTATTCCCTTGTAAAAACTGTTGCGGATAAGTCCGCTTCATTTATTTTTTTATTTTTTAATACCAGACATCTCGTTTTTAAAATTTCCATTTCTTTTTATTATCTTCCATTTGTTTTCCGTCTCGCTGTTACTATTATTCTGATAATTTATGTTATTCTGTTTTATATATTTCATTTCTGCTATAATTTGTTTAATTATATTATCTGAAATTTGATAATCTGTAAATAATTTGTGAATTACCGTCAGTTACCGAAATTTTTGAAGGATAAGTATATTCTCCTGCTTTTACATAATCACTGAAATTCACTTTATATCCTTTGCTTGTTATTGATACGAGCCATGAATTATCGAAAGTAAATGTATCTCCATTTTTTGTCTGAGTTTTTTTCTCTGTCAGTTTGTTGAGTTTATTAAACACACTCAATATGTTGGATTCATCCTCCTGAAGTTTTTGAGTAACAGTCTGATTTAAAGAGGGATAATATATAGTTTTGGTACTTCCTGTGAATGTATAAACTTCGCCTTTATTTACAGTCGGATAAGTCATCTGAATTTTTAGAGTACCGCTACTGTAAGTCATTACATATTTTTTAGTTTTAGTTGATTTATTCATTTTCATATTTTCCGTAACATTCACTACAAATCTGCTTTTTTCCCAAAAATCCTTGGAAAAGGAAAGTACCGAAAATATCATAAAAAGAACTGCTATTTTTCCTATTATTGTTTTATTTTTCATTATTTTTTTCTCCTCTTGATTAACATATTTTTATACAGCGATTTTATAACGATATATTTATAATATATTTTGAATATCCCAATATTATCACTAATTGATATTTCTGCTGATTATTATATATTAATTTAAATTTCTTTAGTTTGTCTGTGTTGTTCCTTTATTTTTTTGGAATTCCTGTTCTATTTCCTGATTAATCTGATTTTGGATTTCTTCATCGACAGTCGCATTTGTACTCCATTTATATACGAGAACACTCTGAATGTCATATATCTGATAAGACGGTCTGAATTTCACTTCTTTAGTCTGCTTGAATGAATTTAAATCCTTAATATAAAATGAACCTATTATAAGCCCTCTTGGAAACAAATCACTCGTTCCCGAAGTTTCAATACGAAAATTGGATTTTTCAGTAACATTTTCATTATAATTGAATATGGAAAATGTCCCGTTTCCGTTTCCACGCAGTATCTGCATATCAGTACCATTTATAACTACACTTGTTCTTGAATTTTTACTTGTAAGTAATGTTACTTCCGAATAATTGGAGCCTACTTTTGATATTTTTCCAATAAGAAATCCGTCATACATTACAGGCAAATTGAGACTTATACCGTCATTTTTACCTTTATCAATAAATATTCTTTCCGAAGAATTCAAATCTTCTACTAATGCGACGTCGGCAGCGATGTATTCGGCAGGATTTTTGCTCCTCATTTCCAACATTTTTCTCAATTTTTCATTTTCTCTTTCAATATTTATCAATTCCATATTCTGAACTTTATTTTTCTGTAATTCAAAATCTCTTTCTTTATTGTTATTGATGTATGTATCTATATAATTCATATCATGTATTCTTGATTTAAATTTTAGTGTCTGCTTGTAGACAATGCTCTTTACTTTGACTAATTTGAAATTTACAGCTTGGGCCAGTCCGTCAAGAACTCCGACTGAACTCGCAACTTTGTCTTTAAATATAAATAAGACTACGGCTATAACTGCTACTATCAGTATATTTCGTGCTGTATTATTTTTTCTTTCGGCATTTTTCCCTCTTTTTACTGCCATTTATGAGCTCCTTTTCATAATGGTTTTTATTTTTGAATTATACTATATTTTTCTGACTTTGTAAATGTTTCAAATATTAAAATTTTTCGGTTATCTGCTCTTGCTTTTTGAATTTTTCCAGTTATACTATTAGAGTAAGAAATTGAATTAATTATTATATTATTTTAAAAAGAAGTTATCCTGAAATAATTCCTATCTCCGATATTATCAGGAAATAACTTCGGAAGGAGAAATTTATGAGAATCTATGAAAGCGACAGCATTAGGAATGTAGCTATTTTAGGGCATAGCGGTGCAGGAAAAAGTAATATGACCGAAGCATTAGAATATACTGCCGGACTCACTGCAAGAATTTCAAATCCTAACGATAATGTAAAAATAAGCAGTTCCACTACTCTACATGCAGTTGAATATCAGTCTTTGAAATTTAACTTTCTCGATATTCCGGGATATACTGATTTCTTCGGAGAACTGGAGTCAGGTCTTGCAGCAGCAGACGGTGCTGTCATAATAGTAGACGGAACGACAGATTTATCAGTGGGGACGGAAACTTCCCTTGAGCTGACTGATAACAGAAATATTCCCAAATTTATTTTCGTAAATAAAATTGACAGTGAAAAAGCCGATTATGAGAAAACTCTTTCTCAATTAAGAAAAAAATATGGAAAAAGGATTGCTCCTTTCCACGTTCCTTGGGGAAAAGCGGAAGCATTCAAAGGACATATAAACGTTGTAGATATGTACGCGAGAGAATATGACGGAAAAGAATGTCAGAACGCCTCTATCCCTGATAATATGGATAAAGAAATCCAAACTGTTAGGGATATGCTTCTTGAAGCAGTTGCCGAAACAAGTGAGGAATTAATGGACAAATATTTTAACGGAGAAGAGTTTACCACTGCCGAAATCCACAAAGGACTTAGAGAGGGTGTCCTCAATGGAAGTGTAATTCCCGTTGTATGCGGGTCTACATTTAAAAATATCGGACTTCATACCACTTTTGATATGATAAGGGACTATCTGCCTGCTCCTCGTGATAATAAAAAAGTAAAATCGGAAAAAAAAGAATTTGTATGTCAAATATTTAAAACTGTCATAGATTCGTTTCTCGGAAGAGTTTCTTATGCTAAAGTTCTTTCAGGAGAATTAAAACCTGAAAGCGAAATATATAATATAAACAAAAGAATAAAAGAAAGAGTAGGAAAAATCTCCACTGTCGTATTGGAAAAACTCACCGACATTCCTAAAGCAGTATACGGAGATATTATAGTATTTACCAAACTTGCAAATACTCAAACTTCGGATACTCTGTCAAACAGTGAAAAAGAGCCTTCAGTTCCTAATATTTCATTCCCTAAGGCCCAGATGCTCGTAGCCATAAAGCCTTTGAATAAAGCCGATGATGAAAAAATATCTACAGGATTACAAAAATTGCTCGAAGAAGATGCCTCATTCATGTGGAACAGAAATATGGAAACAGGGCAGACTGTATTGGGAGTTCAGGGAGACTTGCATACAATTACATTGATTGAAAAGCTGAAAAATAAATTTGGTGTGGAAGTCAAGACGGAAGAGCTGAAAGTACCTTACAGGGAGACAATTACAGGACAGTCCGACGTTCAGGGAAAATACAAGAAACAATCAGGAGGGCATGGGCAATACGGAGATGTAAAAATCAGATTTATGCCGACAGAAGAACACTTTATATTTGAGGAAACCGTTGTTGGAGGAAGTGTTCCTAAATCATATATTCCCGCGGTAGAAAAAGGACTGAAAGAATCTCTTGTCCACGGTGTACTGGCAGGTTATCCCGTAACAAATATGAAAGCTGTACTATATGACGGCTCCTATCACGATGTGGATTCTTCGGAAATGTCTTTTAAAATTGCGGCAAATCTTGCGTTTAAAAAAGGTATGCTCGAAGCAAAACCTGTACTTCTTGAGCCTATTATGGAGCTTTCCATTATAGTTCCCGAAGAATACATAGGGGACATTATGGGAGATATAAATAAAAAACGTGGAAGAGTTATCGGAATGGAATCCCATAAAAATACAAAACAAAAAATAACTGCCGAAGCTCCTATGGCTGAAACTTTTAAATATGCAAATGATTTAAAAGCTATGACACAGGGAAGGGGATATTTTGAAATGAAGCTTTTAAAATATGAAGAAGTTCCTTATGACTTGGCTAAAAAAATAATTGACGAAACAAATAAAGATAAAGAGAAATAATCAGAAATATTATGAGAAATTTTATAATTAATAGAATTTATAATTGATAGAAAAAATATAAAGCATAATATCTAATATAAAATATAATCTTTAGGAGGAAAATAAAATGAAAAAGAATTTTCTGTTATCAATTTTAGTATTAATTTTTCTTATTTCATGCGGTGGAGAAAAGAAAGGCTCCCAAACAGGCGGAAAAGGTGAAAAAGTCGTCCTTAAAGTGGGAGCATGGAATGATGCGGGAGACGCTCTGAAAAAAGTGGCAACAGCATTTGAAAAAACTCACCCTGATGTAAAAATCGAAATAATCGAATCGGATTCCAATTATACAAAACTTACTCCTGCCCTCGTTTCAAATCAGGGTGCTCCGGATATAATCCAAGCTCAAGCAAGGGATTTCCAAAGTTTTTTAATAAAATTTCCAAAACAGTTTTATGACCTTACTGAAAAAATGCAGAAAGACGGACTGGCTGATAAATTTCTACCCGCATCCATTGAAAATGTAAAAGGGAACGGTAAAATTTATGCTATGCCTTGGGACATAGGTCCTACAGCATTATATTACAGAAAAGATATGTTTGAAAAAGCGAATATTGACCCTAAATCTATAGAAACATGGGACGATTTTATAGAAGCAGGGAAAAAAATACAGGCTGCAAATCCCGGTGTAAATATGACAGGTTATTCGGAAGACAATGATTTTTTCCATATGTTATTTAATCAGCTCGGAGGAACTTATGTCAAAGACAATAAAATCTCTGTAAATTCCCCTGAAGCTGTAAAAGCTTTTGAACTGATGAAAAAAATGCAGGCTGCAAATATTCTCATTAATGTAAAAGACTGGAACGGACGTATTATCGCCCTGAATAACAGTAAAATAGCAACTGTCATTTTTCCTGTATGGTATTCAGGAACATTGGTAAATGCGGTTGCCGACCAGAAAGGAAAATGGGGACTTATAGAACTTCCCGCATTTGAAAAAGGCGGAAACAGACAGGCTAATTTAGGAGGTTCTGTCCTCATAATATCAGAGCAATCCAAAAACAAAGAAATTGCTTACGAATTTTTAAAATTTGCTTTAGCTACCGTCGAAGGAGAAGATATTATGATGGAATTCGGGCTATTCCCTGCATATACACCTTATTACTCCGCACCGAGTTTCAAAGTCAACAACGAATATTTCGGCGGAATGGACATAAATACTTTCTTTGCAGGATTGACAAACACTATTCCTGAAATAAATTACGGAGCTATAATGCTCGACGCTCAGACTCCTTTAAACAATATGACTACTTCGGTAATGGGAGGAAAAGATATAAATACCGCTTTAAAAGAAGCTTCTACAGCCATTTCCCAAAGCACACAACTGGAAGAAGCAAAATAAGATAAAGTAGCAAAGGAGACAATATGAAAATAAAAAATACACTAAATTCAAAAAAATTGACCCCTTATCTATTTTTGGCACCATTTTTCATTATTTTTTCTATATTTATGCTTTATCCGATTTTAAATTCATTGTTCCTGTCATTTACTTCAGAACAGGGATTTATAGGATTGGGCAACTTTAAACGTGTATTGTCGGACAAAATATTCTGGAAATCAATAATGAACGTATTTCTTATATTAGCAGTTCAGGTTCCTATTATGCTATTTTTAGGAACCGTCCTTGCCAATATTCTGAACAGTAATTTTCTTAAGTTCAGAGGTCTTTTCAGACTTTTTATATTTCTTCCTGTATTGGTAGATTTAGTTACTTATTCGATAGTATTTTCGATTTTATTTAATGAAAACTTCGGATTAATCAACTACATGCTGAACACTGTCTTTCATCTAAATCCTGTTCCATGGTTTTCCAACCCTTTGTGGGCGAGAATACTTATCATAATTGCCATAACTTGGCGTTGGACAGGGTACAATACGGTTATCCTGTTGGCAGGCCTTCAGTCTATTGATAATTCTCTTTACGAATCTGCCGATATTGATGGAGCAAATGCTGTTACAAAGCTTCTTCATATAACTTTGCCGCTACTGACACCGATACTGCTGTTCTGCGGAATAATGTCCACGATCGGTACTATACAACTGTTTACGGAGCCTCAGCTTCTTACTTTGGGAGGTCCTGACAATGCGACCCTTACCCCTATTATGTATATTTACCAGTACGGTTTTCAAAGTTTTAAATTCGGCTATGCTTCGGCAGTTTCTTATGTGATAACTACTATTGTGTTTATTATAAGTCTGATTCAGATAAAACTGACAAATGGAGGTAAACAATGATGAAAAAAGATAAAAAACTGAAAATTACATTTATGTATCTCATTTTAATTATAATCTGTCTGATTTCCGTTTACCCTTTTGTTTGGCTGATAATAAGTTCAACTTTATCAGATACCGACATTTTTAAACTGCCGCCTAAAATATTTTTTGGAAATAACTTTTTTAAAAATTTTGAAAATCTCAATATAAATCAACCCATATGGAAAGCATTCGGAAACAGTATGTTTATATCCGTTACTTATACATTGTTGACACTTTATCTGTCTTCTTTGGCAGGTTACACTTTTGCTAAATTTGAATTCAAATTCAAAAATCTGCTTTTAGGAATAGTCCTTATGACTATGATGCTTCCCATTCAGGTAACACTTATTCCGTTATTCAGGATTTCCATAGCTTTGGGCTGGCAGAATAAAGCTGCGGCAGTTATCATTCCTGCTCTGGCAAATGCTTTTGGAGTATTTTTTATGAAACAGAATATGATGAGTATCCCCTCTGAACTTCTTGAATCTGCGAGAATAGACGGTGCAAGTGAGATTTCCATATTCCATAAAATTATTCTGCCTACTTCACTGCCTCCTTTGGCAGCTTTGGGAATACTCAGCTTTATACAGCAATGGGGAAATTTCCTCTGGCCTCTTATAATCTTACAGGATAAGGAAAGTACGACATTACCTGTATTATTATCTATGATGGTTCAGAGAGGACAGGTCGTCCATTACGGAGAAGTGCTGGTAGGTACTATTTTCAGTATTCTCCCAGTTCTGATTATTTTCCTGTTTTTACAAAAATATTTTATAGCCGGAATATACAGCGGTTCAGTGAAAGGATAAAATTATGAATATAAAAAATTTAGAAGATTTAAATATTTTAGGGATTAACAGAATAAATCCCCGTTCGACTTTTTTTGGATATGAAACAGCAGAAAAAGCCGAAACTTATAATAGAAATTTTTCCAAAGGTTTTAAATTACTGAATGGAAACTGGAAATGTATGTACAGTGAACATCCTGACGATTTTCCGGATAACTTTTTCTCAAAAGATTTTGACGATACTGACTGGGATTTGATATACGTTCCGTCAAACTGGCAAATGGAAGGCTATGACAAACCATGGTATACAAACGTACAATATCCTTTTCCCGTAAACCCTCCCCATATACCGAGCCTTAATCCGACTATGGCATACAGAAGAAGATTTTATATGTCCTCTTCTGATTTGGATAATACCCAGTATTTGAAATTTGAAGGGGTAGATAGTGCCTTTCATGTATGGATAAACGGAAAATATGCAGGATATAGTCAAGGAAGCCGTATTCCGTCGGAATTTAAAATTAACGAATATATCGTTCAGGGAGAAAACACTCTTTGTGTCTTAGTTCATAAATGGAATGTCTTTTCTTACCTCGAAGATCAGGATATGTGGTGGCTGAACGGTATTTTTAGGGATGTATACATCACTTCTGCTCCTGAAAGCCATATATATGATATTTTTGCAAAAACTTCCCTGAATGAAACTTATAAAAATGGGATTTTAGATTTGGAAGTCGATATTATAAATAATACAGATGCGTCTAATATGAACAGAAACGACGTGAATGAAAATAATCTGAATGATTTTTATTTGGAAATTATTTTAAAAGACAGAAATTCCGACAAATTCCTTATCAAGGAAAGTTACAGTTTAAAAGAAAACTATAACTTAAATAGCTCCCATAAATTAGAAAATAACATAGAAAATAATATTAAAAAATACAATTTTCATTATGAACTGGAAAATATACTGAAATGGTCTGCTGAAAGTCCAAATTTATATGAATTATATGTCATTCTAAAAGAAAAAGAAAAAATATTACAAATTGTTCCATTAAAAACAGGTTTTAAAAAAGTCGAAATAAAAGACGGAATAATGCTGTTTAACGGCAAATATATTATGCTCAAAGGAGTAAATCGCCACGAGTCGCACCCTGTTTACGGACGAAGTGTAAGAACTGAAGATATGCTGAAAGATCTGAAACTGATGAAAGAACATAATATCAATGCCATACGTACTTCCCATTATCCTGACGATCCTAAATTTTATGATTTATGCGACGAATACGGATTTTATGTAATAGACGAAGCAGACCTCGAAACTCACGGTTTTGATATTATAAATAAAAGAAATTATCTGAATAATCTTGAAGAATGGAAGCCTGCATTTATTGACCGTGCTGAAAGAATGGTAGAGAGGGATAAAAATCATCCGTCAATTATTATGTGGTCATTGGGAAATGAATCGGGTTACGGAAAAAATCACGCTGCTATGGCTGATTATATGAAAAGTCGTGATGACAGCAGGTTAGTTCATTATGAGGGAGAAACAAGGGAAATCTTTGAAAGCAATGACGGACTTCCCGACAGAGATCCTGAAAGCTCCGATGTACATTCCACGATGTATACCTCTATCGAAACAATGGAAAAAGTTGCCAAACTGAATTTCCTGAAAAAACCTCATATTATGTGTGAAAATCTCCACGCTATGGGAAATGGACCGGGAGGCATAAAAGAGCTGTGGGAGCTATTATACAGGGAAAGAAGACTACAGGGCGGATTTGTCTGGGAATGGTGCGACCATGGTATTTTACAGGTGGATAAAAACGGAGAAAAATATTTTGCTTATGGAGGAGATTTCGGAGATACTCCCAATGACGGAAATTTTGTCGTAGACGGACTTGTAAATCCCGATAGAATTCCTTCTCCTGCTCTTGCCGAGTACAAGAAAGCTATCGAACCTATAAAAATGACTGCACTAAATCCTGAAAAAACTGAATATGAAGTTGAAAACAGATATGATTTTATAAATCTTGACGATTTTATATGCAGTTTTGATATAAAAAAAGACGGAAAAACTATTCAAAGCGGTTACCTTGAAAATGTCAGTATAAATCCCTCGGAAAAAGGAAAAATTAAGATAAATATCAACAATTCCCTTCTTAATCGGAAAGGCGAATATTACATCATTTTTTCATGGACACTGAAAAAAAATATCGGTCTTTTGAAAGCAGGAACGGAACTGGCTTTTCATCAGGAAAAAATTTCTGAAAAATTTATCGAAAAAAATTTAGACCAAATGAATATTATTTCGTCAAATAATGCTGACAATGACGATAATATCTGTCTGAAAAATACTCCTGATATGTTTGACATTACTGAAACGAAAAACGAGCTGAAAATAGACTTTTTCAATAGACAAATAATTTTTGATAAAAATAAAGGAAAAATAAAAAGCTGTTGCTATGACGGAATACATATATTTGAGGACGGACCGATACTGAATTTATGGAGAGCTCCTATTGATAATGACATATTGGGAATCGAAGAATTCGGTGCTAAAAAAGTTTTAAATCACTGGAAAGAAAAATGTATTCATCTAATCCAACATAATATAAGAAATTTTGAAATCTCTGAAAAAAATGAGGACTATGCTGTAATAAATATTTCTGCCGATGTAGCCCCTCCCGTTATAGACTGGGGATACAAAGTCAATTACAGATATACTGTTTACAGAAACGGTGTAGTCAAAATGGATATATCAGGAAAAACCTACGGAAACACACCTGAAACATTGCCAAGAATAGGAGTTATTATGAATATTGATAAACGTTTCAGAAATGTTCAGTGGTTAGGTTTAGGTCCTTATGAAACTTACATCGATTCGTGTAGCGGTGCCAAATTTGACTTATGGAATAAAAAAGTCGAAGATATGTATACTCCTTATATTTTCCCGCAGGAAAATGGAAACAGACATAATGTAAAAAGATTTTCGCTAAATGACGACAGAAATGTAAAAATATGCTTTGAAACACTTGATAATAAATTTGATTTCGGTATAAGTGAATACACTATTGAAAACATTGAAAAAGCAGGACACACTTATGATTTGAAAAAAGCAGATTTTCTCCAGTTAAAAATTGATATGGAGCAATATGGCTTAGGCAGTGCAAGTTGCGGAGAAGAAACTCTTAAAAAATACAGACTGTCTTGTAAAGATTTTGAATTTTCATTTAAATTCTCGGTTTTTTCTAAAGATGAATAAAATGATAAATAAATACTATAATAGATACATTCAAATTTGAAATTTTTTAATAAATATTATTTTTATTGGAAAAAAAAGATAACTAAAAATAAAAGAGGCTTACGCCTCTTTTAAAATTTATCAGATATATTTATATTTGAGTAATATACCATTTTAGACATTGCAAAAATATATTTATTTCTTTTATTTTCGACATTTATCGTTTTTGTTGATAAATTTGTTGGCAAAAGTATTTTTTTCGATTTTTAGTTTTTGTTATATATTATCAAGCTCTTATTTTCTCAAATGGTGCGAGTGGTGGGATTTGAACCCACACGGCTATTGCCACTGCTCCCTGAAAACAGCGTGTCTACCGTTCCACCACACTCGCATCCTTTGTTATTTTACACTATTTTATATTTTTTTGCAATAAGATTTTTTAAAATTTTACCATATTTTTATTCTGTCTTTTGGTTCTTTGTACAGTTTATCCCCTTTTTTAGTTTTAAACGTATCATGGAAAGCATCAATATTTATAAGAAGTCCATTTACACGGAAATAATTAGGAGAATGAGGGTCAGATTTTACAAGATTTTTTAGATATTCTTCCGTTGCTTTCTGTCTCCATATTCTTCCAAAATTCATAAAGAATAACTCATTTTGAGTATATCCGTTTTCCTTTATATTTTTTTCAGGATGATCTTTTAAATATAGTTGCAACGCATCAAAAGCTATATTTACTCCTCCAAGATCCGCTATATTTTCAGTTAATGTAAATTTACCGTTTACATTTACATTAGGGGCAACAGAATATCCTGAAAACTGCTCTGCCAATTTTTCCGTAACTGTATCAAATTTCTTTTTGTCCTCTTTACTCCACCAGTCTTTCACATTACCGTCTCCGTCAAAATTTGCTCCTGATACATCAAATCCATGCGTAATTTCATGACCTATAACTGCTCCTATTCCTCCGAAATTGCTTCCCGGACCTAAATCCTTATAATCATAGAAAGGGAACTGCAATATTCCCGCAGGAAATACTATCTCATTACCTGTAGGAGAATAGTAGGCATTTACAGTATTTGCACTCATGAACCATTCTGTTTTGTCCACAGGTTTTCCTACTTTTTTCAGCTCTTCCTTATAGCTCCATTTGGATATACCTTCGAGCTGTGTATATAAATTATCCTTTTCATTTATAATTAATTCATCAAAATTACGCCATTTATCAGGATATCCTATTTTTACTGTTACTTTTCCTAATTTTTCAAGGGCTTTTTTCTTAGTTTCACTACTCATCCATGTGAGATTTTCTATTCTGTTTCTGAATGCTTTGAAAATATAACTTACCATTTCTTTCGCATTTTCTTTGGCTTCGGGTGGAAATTTCTGTTCCACATAAACTTTTCCGACCATTTCTCCCAATGTTCCGCTTACAAAATTTAACGCTCTTTTTTCAAGAATTTCTCTTTCTTTTTGACCGTTTAAGTATTTTCCATAAAATGCAAATTTTCTTTCTGCGAGTTTATCTGATAATAATCCCGAAGCCGAAGAAATCAAATGAAACTTCAAGTAATCTTTTATTATATCCATATTTGTATCATTTAAAAACTTATCCAGATTTTCATAGTATTTCAGCTGCGAAATAATAACTTTGTCAGTATTTACTCCCGACTGTTTCAAATAATTTTTCAAATCGATGTTTTTAACTATTTTTGACAGTTCATCTACTTTTCTTGGGTTATTTCTTTTTTTTATGTCATGGCTTTCCTCATTTGTAAGAAGCGTTTTCGCCATTTGTTTTTCAAATTCAACTATTTTTTTTGCTTTTTCTTCCGTATTTTTTTCTCCCAAATAACTTAACATATCACTGATATATTTTGTATATTCCTGAATAATCTTTTTATTTTCTTCCGTTTCTTTTTGATAATAATCCTTTGAAAGCCCTAATCCTGCTGAACCAAGATAAACAGCATTATCTTTGGATGAATTTAAATCCGGTCCTACTCCCCAGCTGTATAAAGTTCCTCCTCCTTCTTTCGTAACTTCTATTGTATATTTTTCAAAATCTTTTATATTTTTTATGGCATTTATTCTATCCAAATCTTTTTTCAGGGGAGAAATCCCTTCTTTATTTCTTCTTTTCATATCAGAATAAGAATTATAAAGAGCCAGTATCTTTTTTTCATCTGAATTTTCAGATAATTTTTTCTTTTTCAACCCGTTAATCATTTCTTTCAAAAAATCCTGATTTTTTTCAAATAATTCCGTAAATGAACCCCAAGCAGGTTTTGTAGAAGGAATTTGTGTTCTTTTTTCCCAGTTTTCATTTATAAATTTATAAAAATCATCCTGAGCTTTTATATTTTTACTTAAATCTTTTACAAGTTCTTTATCTCCCTTATAAGTTGTTGTATTTTTATCCTCATTCTTTTCACTTACTTTTTTTTCAGTATTCTGAACAGCATTTTTACTGTTTTTAGATTTTTCAGTATTATAAGTTATTCCCATACATACTAAAAATAGTGAAATTACTAATAATTTTCTCATAATTCAAATCCTTTCTTTATATTTTATTTTTAGTATATATTATTCACTCCAATAACATATACTATATTTACAGAATAAACAATCCGATTAATTTATATGCTCTTATTTATTCTGTTTTTTCCAGTATATTTATAGTATAACATATATAGTATTAGTTTTTAATTATAAATATTTATTAAAATTTTATTTGATTAAAGATTGTTTCAAAAAATATCTTTGATTTTAAAAAAATAATATACTTTAAAATTTTGTGTTTTTATGGTATGATTTTATAGAAAAATTAAAATCTGACAAATTTAATAATACTATTAAAACAGGAAAGGCATATAAATGAAAATAGGAATTGATAAAATCGGATTTGCAATGCCCAAATATTATTTAAATATTGAGGACTTGGCTGTAGGAAGAAATGTAAGTCCGAACAAATTTACAAAAGGACTTATGCAGATTGAAATGAGTATCTCTCCTTCCAGTCAGGATGTAGTAACACTTGGGGCTACTGCTGCTTATGAATTTCTGAATGATGAGGACAGAGAAAATATAGATATGATAATTTTCTGTACAGAATCAGGCATTGACCAGAGCAAAGCCGCTTCGGTATTTATTCATAATTTGCTGAAAATACAGCCTTTTGCCCGTTCTGTCGAAATCAAGGAAGCATGTTACGGTGCTACTGCTGGACTTTCTTTTGCTAAAAATCACATAGAAAAAAATCCTGATTCGTCCGTTCTGGTAATTGCTGCGGATATAGCAAAATACGGTATAAATTCATCAGGGGAATCCACACAGGGAGCAGGAGGCTGTGCAATGCTCATAAAGAAAAATCCCTCCATTCTTATTTTAAATGATGACAACGTTTACCAGACACGGGATATTATGGATTTCTGGCGACCCAATTACTCTGAATATCCCTATGTAGACGGACATTTTTCTGCAAAACAGTACCTTGACTGTTTAGTTACAACTTGGGAAGAATATTCCAAAAGAAACAATAAAACTTTGGAAAACTTTGCAGCATTCTGTTTTCATCTTCCCTATCCTAAACTGGGTCTCAAAGGGCTTCATTCGCTGCTACCGAAATCTACAGATAAAACTTTGAAAGCCGAATTACTGGATAATTTCGACAGTTCCATAATTTATAGCCGCAGAATTGGAAATATATATACAGGTTCACTTTATTTAGGTTTGCTGTCATTACTTGAAAACAGTCTGACTCTTAAAGGCGGAGATAATATTGCCTTATACAGTTACGGTAGTGGTGCCGTATGTGAAATATTTAGCGGAACTTTAGCTGAAAATTTTAAAAACAATCTACGTAGTGATAGAAATGATGAGTTTTACAGACGTCATAGATTATCAATCGAAGAATATGAAAAAATGTTTTTTGAGAAAATTTCTCCGGATGAAAACGGTAATTTTGAATTTCCTGACGATAACAGTCTATTTTCCTTAAAAAAAATAGAAAATCATAAAAGAATTTATAAATATAATCCAAGATAACATAACCTGAAATAATAAAGGAATAATTTTATGAAAAATAATAAAAATATTTGGCTCGGTTTTCATAATAAGAGTCGAATTGAACGTATCAAAAAACTGAAAGAAAATGATTTCCTAAATGAGGAATATTTTGAAATTCTAAAAAATAATATTACTTTATCTTGTGAAATTGCAGATAAAATGTCTGAAAACAGTCTTGGAACTTTTTCTTTGCCTTTCGGTATTGCACCGAATTTTCTTATTAATGGAAAAGAATATGCTGTCCCTATGGTTACCGAAGAGCCATCGGTAGTTGCAGCATGCAGTTTTGGAGCTAAAATAATAAATCGCTCGGGAGGTTTTTCTGCAAAAGTTGTAAACAGAAAAATGATAGGACAGGTAGTCCTTTATGACATTAAAGATATTGAAAAAGCAGAACAGATTATATTTGAACATAAAAGTGAAATCCTAAAAACTGCTAACGAAGCTTACCCTTCTATTGTTGTGAGAGGTGGCGGAGCTGAAAATATTGAAACAAAAATTTTTTCTAATAAGGATTTTCCTGAAAAATATGCTGAAAATAATGATGATATCGAATTTTTATCTGTCTATCTGACTGTCGATGTCAGAGAGGCAATGGGAGCAAACATTCTGAACAGTATGCTTGAGGGAATAAAACCCTTTCTTGAAAATATAACCGGAGGGATTTCTCTTATGGGTATTTTATCCAACTATGCTACCGAATCCCTCGTAACTTCATCTTGCGAAATTGATATTAAATTTTTAAGTAATGATAAAAAACAGGCTGTAAATACGGCTAAAAAAATTGAGCTTGCGGGTAGATTTGCAAAAATGGATATTTACCGTGCAACAACTCATAATAAAGGTATTTTCAACGGTATAGATGCCGCCGTTATTGCTGTCGGAAATGACTGGAGAGCTATAGAAGCGGGCGGACACGCTTATGCTTCAAAAGACGGAGCATATAAAGGTCTTACAACATGGAAATTTGACACTGAAAATAAAAAACTCAAAGGAGAGATTACGCTTCCAATGCCTATAGCTTCTGTCGGAGGTTCTATAGGACTTAATCCTACTGTCAAGGCAGCTCGTAACATTTTAGAAAATCCTGACGCAAAAACTTTATCCGAAATCATCGTTTCAGTCGGTCTTGCTCAAAATCTGGCAGCTTTAAAAGCTTTAGTAACAACGGGTATACAAAAAGGTCATATGAAATTGCAGGCAAAATCATTAGCACTTTTTGCAGGAGCTAAAAATGATGAGATAGAAACTGTCGTTCAGGAACTTCTAAAAACAAATTATATTAATTTGGAAAATGCCCGAAAGATACTGGAAGAAATTAGAAAATAAAAAAATTTAACCAATTATTTTTAATAGTAATGCTTGGCATTTAACAGCTTTTCGGCTTTTCTGTAATCAGACATATAACTTTCAACATAATTATAAAAACCTTTTCCGTGATTAGGATATTTCAGATGAGCAAGTTCATGCAAAACGACATATTCTATCTCAAAAAGGGTCCTTTTTACAAGTTCTGTATTGAGATTTATATATCTTTTATTGTGATTACATGAACCCCATCTCGTTTTCATCGGTTTGATTGATAGATGTTCTATTGTTTCATCAAGTATTTCAAGCCATTTTTTTATAACATCGGGAAATATCTTCTTTGCACAATCAAAATACCATTTATTCATTATTTTCTTTTTATTTTCAAAATTTTCATTGTTTGTAACAAGTATTATTTCATCGGTTTCTTTATTGAGAGTAACTCTGTTTATATTTCCCATTTTTACTGTCAGAAAGTATTCTCTCCCCATTAATTTATGGATTTCTCCCGTTTTATACTCATATTCTTTCCGTTGAGTTTTTACATCTTCTATTTTATTTATAACTTTTTTTATCCAGCTTTCTTTTGAGCGGATAAAATTTTCTATGTAACTGGTATGAAGACTTAAAGGAGCTGAAATATAGACTTCCATGCTCTGATTTATTCTTAAATTTATGTTTTTTACCTTTTTTCTGTGAACATCATATCCCAGAATTTTTTCAGTTCTCATTTAAATACTTACTCCTTAATTTCTTTTGTTTTTATAATTTTCTATCTCTCTATCCATTATCGCCGTTATATTTATTCCCATTGGTGCATTTTTTATAAATTTCTCATATAGTTCGGAGTTATTTTCCTTACAACTTTTAAAAAATAATATAATATTTTCCTTTTTCTGAAGTTTTATTGCATAATCATCTTCCAACACAATATACAAGGTTAAATTTCCAAACATATCATTTTTTATAATCATTCTTGTGAAAAATACAGTTTTTACTTCTTCCAGTTTAAAATAAACTTCTTTTTTAAAAATTCTCCTCAAAAATGTATATATAAATTCTCCATTTAATTCTTCAAGTTTTTCAAAGCTCAATTTTATATTTTTCCATATTTTCCTTGCAAGGAAATATAAAACCAGATATAAAATCACAAGCAACCATATATTCATTATTAACCTCTCTTTAATATGTGTTTACTCTTAAAACTTCATTTTTTTCAATTTTTGTTTTTTTAATTTTTATTCTTTTTCAGTTATTCTGATTTTGAAAAATAAGTAACTCCGAATAATGTTTTCATATCATTGGACTTTTTTACTACATCTTTGACTTTAATCCATTTTACTTCAAGCTCTTCTCCTTCATCCAAAGAAAGCTCTTTCGGTTCTATCGAATCGGATTTCAGTCTTGCACTGAAAAAATAGAGATTTTCAGTCGTGTATCCGGGAGATACAAACAGACCTTTTTTTAATTCTTTAAAATCCGTTATATCTTTTTTTGTATACCCCGTTTCTTCTCTCAACTCTCTAAAAGCTGCTGTTTTAGGACTTTCTCCATCATCTATTAATCCTGCGACTACTTCCAGTGTATAATCTTTAGGTCCGGGTCTAAACTGTTTTACAAGTATTACTTTTTCTTTCGTTTCATTAAAAAGCACAAAACATACCGCATTGGATTTATCCAGATATTCCAGTGTTATTCCTGTCGTAGGATGTATCATTTTGGCACCTTTTAAAAATCTGAAATTTTCCATTTTTTTATTCCTTTCTCTTCATAAATATTTGAAAATTATGATTTCAATTTTTTTATTTAATATTTTTAATTTTAATATTTCCTATAATTATTAGATTTTA
>CALIJH010000012.1 GCA_938017765.1 uncultured Leptotrichia sp. | reverse complement strand
CGCCAATTATCCATTCATCTTCCGGCATCTGATTGACTGCCACTATGCTGCTTCCTCCTGCATTTATAACGGCATCCGTTAAGCCTTTCTTTCTTATCAGTTCAGCCAGTTTATCAATCGCATAAGACTTGATAAAAGAGCCGGTTATAATTTCCTGACCGGCACTTATTTTCACTCTGTTATTTTTTTTGTCTATTTCTATTTTTCTATAATTGACAAGTTCTTTTGTTTTTTGTATTTCTTTTTCATCGGGAACGGATTTGAGATTTTTTTTATAAAAGCCCCAAAGTCTTATGAGAGGCATCACAGTAATATCGTATTCTCCTCCCAATATGTCTGAAAAATATTTTATCTTTTCGAGCATTTCTACTGTTTCATTATCTACTTCCACAAAATTACCTGCATTTTTATTTATTTTGTCAATGAAAGAATTTTTTGAATACGAATTATATTTTCTATTCACTTCTTCCAGAACTGAAAAAAACTCATCAAAAATCTTTTCTTCGTATCCGTCAGGTATTTTTATTTTAATATTGGAATGAAAAAGAAATCTGTTTTGCACTTTATAAAGATTACCCATTACAAGCTCCTCTCAACTTGCTTTTTCCTTATTTACTTGAAGTCGCTCTTTCTTTTTCTTTAGTTTCGGTAGTTGTAGTTTTTGTTTCCTGTTTTTTTTCAGGCTGAGTAACTACAGGTTTTTTTACTTCTCCTTTTTTTGCCTCCTGTGCCTGTTGCTTGTTTTGTGTATCGTCTTTCTCTTTTTTCTGAGCTTTGGACTGTGTTTTTTGTTCGGCTTTTTTATTCGGTTTTTTTGCAGTATTCGCTGCAATCTCAATATTATTTTTATTATTGTTCTCATTTTCGGAAACATTTTCAGCATTTTCAGCTGTTTCCATTGCAGCTTCTTCTGATTTATTTTCAGTTGTTTCTTCTACAGATGTAGTTACATTATTTTCTGCCGTTTCCTTTTTATCCGATTTTCTGAAGTTTGTCGCTCCAAATGCCACAAGAGAGACAGCTCCTAAAAATAATAATATCTTTTTTAAATTTTTCATATTTTCTATTCCTCCATTATTTTATTTCTATTATTTTAAATTTATTTCATTTTTTTGACACAGACTTTATTTGAAATTTCTATCTAAATTTTCCCTTTTTATTTGTACGAACAAATATATCATTATTTCTTTTGAATTTAATTAGATTATTATTTTAATTTTCCATTACACTGTTATTTTTTAAAATTTTCGTTTGTTTAGTTTCTTCCTGAATTCATACTTTTCTGAATTTTTTATTATTTAAATTTCTTTTGTATATTTTGTTATATAGTTATTTTTATTTTTTATATTCTGTACTTTTTCTATACTTTTTTCATACTTTTTGTATTATAGAAATTCTATTAATATTGTTTTATTTATTCATAGTATATTCTTTCTTCTCATTTATATTAAAAAGAATTTTTTTGATATAATATTTCATACTTCATTTGTAAGTAGAATGTTATATTCATATTATAAATATCTCCATTAATACTGACTTTGATAGAAATAAAAAAATCTCAATGAAATCTTTTACAATAAAAAATGCCTCAAACAGAAATTCTATAAAAATAGTATAAAAATTATATTTTATATACATTCTATTTTTGAGACAGTTTCTTATTTTCCTATTTACTTAATTTTTAAAGCTTTTTCTATATAGTGCCTCATAAATCCCCGCTTTTTCAATCAGTTCCTCATGAGTTCCCGTTTCTTTTATTTCTCCCTGTTGTATTACTACTATTTTATCACTGTTGATTATCGTCGAAAGCCTATGAGCGATAACAAATGTTGTCTTTCCTTTCATCAATTTTTCCAACGCATCCTGTACAAGCTGTTCAGATTCATTATCCAAAGCACTCGTTGCTTCATCCAGTATAAGTATCTGAGGATTTTCAAGTATGGCTCTTGCAATGGATATTCTCTGTTTCTGTCCGCCGGACAACTTTATCCCTCTTTCTCCTATTTCCGTTTCATAACTCTCTTCGAGTTTTTCTATAAATTCATGGGCATTAGCTTTTTTTGCGGCTTCTATTACTTCCTCAACTGTTGCATGATGATTACCATATCTTATATTTTCGAGTATTGTACCTCCAAACAGAAAAGTTTCCTGTGGAACAATACCTATTTTTTTTCTTAAACTTTTTATTTCATAGTCTTTTACGTTTATACCGTCTATTTCTACAGAACCGCTGCTGACATCAAAAAATCTCGGTATCAGATTTACCAGCGTAGATTTCCCCCCGCCTGAATTTCCGACAAGAGCAATCGTTTCTCCTTTTTTTGCAACTAAATTTATATTTTTTAATATTTTCTCATCATTATCTTTATAGTGAAAGTCTACATTTTCAAAAATTATATTGTCCTTAAATTCTTCAAATTCAACACAGTTTTCTTTATCCGTTATATCCGGAGTTTCATCGAGAATTTCAAATATTCTGCCTATTGACGGGATATTTGTGCTTATTTCATTATATCTGCTTATTGCTCTTTTTACAGGAGTATACATTGACGATATGGCTCCTACTATAGCTATAAAATCCCCTGCTGTAAAATGATTTCCTCTTAATACCCTGAAACCACCAAACATAAGAAGCATTGCTACCATTATATAATTAAGAGCTTCAGAGATTGCACTTGATTTCGAGATATACTTTGCACTTTTTAATGCCACCTTTTTCAATTCTTTGCTTTTTTTCTTAAAATCTCTTATTTCTTCTTTTTCCATAGCAAAAGCTTTAATAACTCTTATTCCCGATAATGTTTCCTGTAATTTTGAATTTAATGTTCCTGTTGCTTCCTGTCTTGCTTTTCCTGCTTTTTTCAATTTACTCGAATATTTTTTCACTGTAACAAGCAGAATAGGAGCTACGATAAGAACTCCGAGGGTCAATTTCCAGTCCACATAAAAAGCTATTCCTAAACAGACAACAGCCCTAAATGCTTCAGAAAAAAGATTAAAACTTTCTATAATTAAAGAATTTACATTACTTGGGTCGTTTAATACTTTTGTCATTAATTCCCCTACTTTTGTCATTGAAAAATATTCCATATCCAATGACTGTATTTTAGTATATAAATCATCAGTTATATTTTTATAAATTGATGATGATATAATGACTGAAAGTATTCCGTTCCAATAAATCAAAACTGCCCCTACTACGGCAAGACATATCATACCACCTGAAGCATATATTATATCTTTCTGATTACTTCCTAAAATTCCTTGGTCAACCAGCCTCTGTACAAGAACTAACGGAGAAACCGAAACTGCTGATGACACCATAGAAAGAAGCATATTAAAGATAATTAAGAAATAATATCTTTTTATATACTTTTTCAGTTTTTTCAAAGTCGATAAATCTTCACTTTTCAGTAATTTCATTTCCTATTCCTTTCCTCTATCATTCTGTCTGTATACGGAGTCTATCTTTTTTCTAAATATATTATAATCTTTTATTTTATCTCCATTTACACGAAATATTTTTTCAGGATTTATTTTTATATTATCTGTTTTATCAGTAGTCATAACAAAGGCTTTTATTCCTAATTTTTTTATTTTCTCAATATTTCCTTTGTATCTGTGTCCCCACGGATATGAAAGATATTCCGCTTTTTTATCTAATTTTTCTTCTATCAGTCTTTTATTTTCACTTATTTCAAATTCTACCTTTTTATCAAATTCTTCATTTGAAATTTCTTCAAAAAATTCATTCTTCCCTGCTTTAAATAATTTATTTAAAAATTTCTTTTTTTCTTTTATTGATTTGTTTCTAAAATCTTCAGTATTTATAACTTCCCTGTATTTATCCATAAATTTTTCTTTTAATTTTAATCCCCTTATCGCAATCTGACTTCTTATTTTAAATACAGGCAATCCTGTGAAATCTAAATCTCTGAAATCGTCTGTTTCGGATTTTTCTTTTTTGGAAAGTCCTTCCCTGAAAATAGAGAAATATTCCCTTTTTACAAAATCTCCCTCATTTTTCCCAAAAAAACCTTTTATTTCAGGCTTTCTTATAATCGGATAATGGGAATGAGTGTGCAGCTGAAAATCTACCAGTCCGCTATTATACATTTCCTTTATCTCATTCCAACTCATATAATCAATGTCGTTTTCAATATATTTTGTATTGAGGAATATCGTAGCTTTTATATTATATTTTTTTAAAATAGGAAAAGCTTTTGTGTAATTATTTTTATAACCGTCATCAAATGTTACAAGTATACTGTCTTTATCAAGGATATAATTCATTTTTTCAAGTTCTTCCATTTTATATGTCTTTATATTTTTTATATACTCCATATGTTTCTCAAATTCTTCTTCTGATATTATTCCCTCTGTTTTTTCCGTGAAAACATTATGATACATCAGGCATATTATCTCTTTTTTCTGATATTTATAGTATAAATAAATCAGAATCGGGATAACAATCAATCCCATTAATGGCAGAACCATTCTTAACAGATACATTTTATTTTACCTTTCCGAATAATTTCAAAAACGTATATCTTATTTTCTTTATCATTCTGTCTATTTTGAAATCCAAAACACTGTTTTTTCCTCTTCTGCTGAAATGAACATGTCTTTTATCTCCAATATGTTCTACATATTTTTCCTTAAAATATATCGTTCTGTAGTGTCTTTCTTTATAGAATTTTGATAAAGCTATTTCATAAAGTTTATCTTTTAATTTTTCGTGGGAACCGAACAAATCATTGTCTGATTTTCTTCTAAGTCCAGGATTATAAGTAAAAATTTCATCCTTTACTTCGTAAAATTTTTCTCCGTCTTTGGAAATATATTCCTCTTTCTTAAAAAATCCTTCTTTGAAATCCTTTTTACTTCTCAATCCTACTGTTAATAATTTCGGATTTTCTTTAAGAAGTTTCATTGACTTTTCTATAAAATTTCCTTTTAAAAATTCCCAATCATCTTCACAATGGAATATATATTCAGTATCCACTTCCTTATAGGCTTTATCTATGGATTTTAACTGACCTTCTCTAACTTCATTTATTATCAGGTGGAAATTAGGCTTATTTTCCTGATTTTCATACTGGGAAATAAGATTTTCCAGTTTCTTTCCTTCTGTACTGTCTTCAGTTATTATTATTTTTTCTATCGGATAAGTATTTTTTTCAAAGAAACTATCTAATGTTCTCTTAAGCAAATCAAATCTGCCGCAACTTGTTATTACCAGAGTAACTTTTTCCATAGTCTTTATCCTTTCTTAGTAGTTTGTTATTTTACCTTTCCGAATAATTTCAAAAACGTATATCTTATTTTCTTTATCATTCTGTCTATTTTGAAATCCAGAACACTGTTTTTTCCTCTTTTGCTGAAATGAACGTGTCTTTTATACCCAATATGCCTTACAAAAGGATTTACAAAAGAAATCATTTTAAATCCCCTTTCCTTGTAAAACCTTGACAGCTCATCCTCCCACAATTTTCCTTCAAGCTTTTCATGGGAACCGAACAAATCACACACATCTTTTCTTCTAAGTCCCGGGTTATATGTAAATACATTTTCGAGTATCTCAAAGTATTCTTCTCCGTCAGGAGTAACATAATTTTCTTTTGAAATAGGAATGCCTTTACAGTCCTCTCTGGATCGCAGCCCTACAACCGCTATTTTAGGATCTTCTATGAGCATATTCATAGATTTTTCTATAAATCCTTCTCTTAAAAATTCCCAATCATCTTCACAGTGAAATACATATTCTGTATCCACTTCTTTATAGGCTTTATCTATGGATTTTATCTGTCCTATTCTTGTTTCATTTATAATTAACTTAAAATCCTGATTTTTATATTTTGATATAAGTTTTTCAAGTTTTTTGCCCTCTGTGCTGTCCTCGGTTATTATTACTTTTTTTATCGGATAAGTATTATATCTGAAAAAGCTGTCCAATGTCTTTTCAAGTAAGTCAAATCTGCCACAGCTCGTTATTACCAAACTAACATCCTTCATAACTGTCCAACCCTTTCTCCGCTTTTTTCTTTTTCTGCTTTATGACTTCTGCCAGAAATTCGTCATTTTCCGCAAGTCCGCTCCTGTCATTTTCCTTATGGTAAATATGATAAGTCAGAGCATTAAATTTCACTCTTTTCTTTCCTATACCGCTATTGAATAGTCTGACCGCTATTTCGCTGTCTTCACGCCCCCAGCCCTGAATTTTTTCTTCAAAACCGTTTACTTTTACTAAATCTTCTTTGAAAAATGACATATTACATCCTCTTATTCCGGATAATTTTTTATCTTTCTTAGTAAATATTTTTGAGAGTAATTTATTTCTTATTGTGTTCGCTTTATTTTTATATCCTTTTTCAAATAATATATTTGGAAATGTAGGCAATTTACCACCCAATATTTCTTTTGATTTCTCTTCTGATATTATTACTCTTGAACCTTGTATAAAATACCCGTTCTCCATGTTCTCAATATGATCCTGTATAAAATGTCTTTCTAAAATCAAATCCCCGTCTATTATTATAACATATTTTCCTTTTGCTTTTCTTATAGCTTTATTTCTTGACATTGAAAGTCTGAAACCGTCGTCTTCCTGCCACGAATGTATTATTTCAATATTTGGATTACTTTCTTTTATTTTCTGAACTAAATCCGCCGTTTCCTGTTTTGAGCCGTCATCTGCTATTATTATTTCCTTAGGAATGACTGTCTGGCTCAAAATGCTGTTCAGACATATCTCCAGAGCTTCAGGCCAGTTATATGTCGTTACAATGAGTGATGTCTCTTTCCCTAATGTTTTAAAATACTGTTCCCTTAATTTTGTATATTTGGTCATTGTATAGACAGAACTGTATTTAGCCAGTAAATATCCCTCATAACCGTCCAGAAATCCAAGTTGCAGAATATACATCCTTATAAATCTGAAAAGCATTTTTGAATAAATTTTTAAAATTCCTGATTTTTTACTTTCTTTTATATACTGGGTAGCACTTTGAGAAGTATATCTGTTGAGCTTTTCAAGAAACTGTTCAATATTATCATAAGTATAATGTATTATGAGTTCTTTTATTTTTTCAGTCTTACTGTTTTTGTCTATTTCGTATTTTTCATGTACTTCCCTGTCGCTTATTCTGACTTTTCCTTTTTTCCAAAGCCTTATAACATAATCATCCCAACCACCGTATTTTATTTCTTTTCCAAAGCATATATTTCTTAATTTTATTTTATATACATCGGTTTCCGAACTTCCGTTTATTATTTCTTTTATTCTTTTTTTCAGCTCCAAAGACACGACTTCATCAGCATCTATTAATAGTATCCAGTCTCCATTACATTTTTCAAGGACAGAATTTTTCTGAGGTCCGTATCCTTTCCATTTTTCGATAAAAACCTTAGCCCCCTTAGCTTCAGCTATTTTGACTGTTCTGTCCGAGCTTTCGCTATCTACAACTATTATTTCATCCGCTATTTCTTTTATGGAATCCAGAGTTTTTCCTATCCTGTTTTCTTCATTGTATGTTATTATTCCTACTGATAACTTCATATAACTTTTCCCCTCGATTTAATTTTAAACTTTTTGTTTTCTAAAATCATCTCTTATTATTTGAAAATATATTCCTATTTTCTTTATATATTTTTTTATTCCTTTTAGATGTTTAGTCTTTAAAAACAGAAACGGTCTGCTCCCTTTCCATGAATGGTGCCACCAGTGAATAGCGTATGTATTTTCAGTTACTATACTTTCATCAAATTTTTCTTTTGGCAAAAAAGGATAAAAATATTCTTTCTTATATATACATATTCCATTCTTTTCATCTCTTATTTCATTTTTTGAAAAATCAAATGAAAAATCATTTTTAAGTATGTATTTTGTTATTTGAGGCAGTGTAAATAAAGGGCTTTTATAAATTTCATCATCATAAAATTTTATCATTTTTTCCAGAAATTTACTTTTGGCAGAAACTCCGAAAAGTCCCATTCCTATTCCGTCATCACTTTCATATCCTGTAAAAAATTCTATATTTTCATTTTCAAATAGAGAAGAAAAATCTTTCACTATTTCCATATCCGTATCAAGATAAATTCCTCCATTTTCATATAAATAGTGAATTCTGACATAATCCGCAATATATGCCCAAAGTTTTCTTTTGTAACATTCTCTTAAAAATTTATTTCTTGCTATATGATCATCTAAATCAAAGTTTTCTTTATTTATTTCAATAATCTCATAATCAGGCATTTTCTCTTGCCATGATTTCAGACATTTATTAAAAATCTCAGGCTTCTCACTGTCTCCTATCCAGACATAATGAAGTTTTTTAGGTATCTGAGTCATATATTTACCCTCTTTTCGTTATAAACTTATTTCTACATTTCTTTAAAAAATTTCCTCCTGTATAATATATTCCTTTTGTGTAATATATTATATACAACTCTAAATTTTCAAATTTTTTAGACTTTATTTTAAAGAGATATTCTCTGCAATCTTTCCTGAATTGGCTGTATATTTTATCAAATACATCCTGTCTTTCACACTGGACCGCTTTCTTCATTGAGCTTTTATAATATCTTTTTATCATGTAAAATATTATTTTTTTTATTTCAATATCTTTTTCATTTTTGTATCGTTCAATTAATTCTTTCGCATTTTCAAAAATATCTTCCGAATGCCTTATATTCAGCACCGACATTATACTTCCACTTCTTGCCCTGTAATAACCGAATATCCTATCAGTAATCTTCAAATTTTTAGCATGATAGAATACATCAATGGAAAACACTTCATCTTCATTAGATTTTCTTCCTACAGGAAAATATATATTATTATCCTTCAGCAGTTTTTTCCTATATAGATATATCGGGAGTCTTACATTCCAGAACTTTCCTTTTATGGACTTTATCATATATTCTTTTCCTGACATTATTCTGTCAACTAATTCTACAGGTATCCTTTCATCAAGAATTTCTTCCTTTGTAAATTCACTGTAAGCTTTTTCTTTGCCTACTACGACATCTATTTCATTGTTGTTTTTATAACCGCTTTCCAGTTCTTCTATTATTTTTTCAAAGGAATCTGTATCAATCCAGTCATCACTGTCAAGAAAATATATATAATCCCCTGTACAGACTCTTATACCGGTATTTCTGGCTGCACTTGCTCCTTGATTTTCCTGTGTTATAATTTTTATATTATTGTTTTTTTCAGCATATTCTTCAAGTATAGCTAATGATCTATCAGTGGAACCGTCATTTACGACAACTATTTCAGTCTGTATATTTTTTATATTCAGCACACTTTCAATACACTGCCTTATATAATCTTCCGTATTATATACAGGTATTATAATGCTTAATTTCATTTAGAACTCCTTCTCAACTTATTCATAATTTTATCCATATTTTTAAACAGCCAATTGTAAATACTCTAATGAATATATTTTCTCGTTTGATATTTTCCCGCGACATTCAAAATTTTATTTTTTTCTTTATACTTTTTTTTATTCTTATAAATAATCTCTTCAGCTTATTTTCGCTATGTTCAGCTATAAATTTCCTATAATTTTTTCTAAAAATCCTATTTTCTTTTTTATATTCTCCCGAGTGTTTTATTACAATTTTGTATAATCTATGAATTTCATCTTCTAAAAGTTTTTTTGTCTTTTCATCCGTTTCAGCAAGCATAAAATTATAAATTTCATTTATATTTTTTTCCATATCCAGATAATTTTTTAAAGATTTTGTCGACATAATACTTTTTTCACGCTGTAAATAATTATAGTAATAAATGCCGTAAAATCTTACTTTTTTAGCTTTAAGAAGAGTTTCGGCAGTAAAAATTTCATCTTCATGCATTCTTCCTTTTTTGAAAAAAATATTATTTTCCAGCAGAAATTCTCTCCTGAATACATCGTCCCATACTTCAGGCCCATGCATATCATTCCTGTACATTATATCAAAATATTCTTTCCCTGTTCTTATTTCTCCCTTATTATAGTTCCTGATTTCAGTAATACACTCCAAACTTTGTGTGTCCCCTTCTGTCTTTTCGATAATCTTTTTATATCTTCCTATACCGATATCCACATTATCTTTTATAACTTCATTTACAAATTTTTCATAATTTCCCGTATCGACAAAATCATCACTGTCTATAAAAGAAATGTATTCTCCTTTAGCTATTTTCATACCATTATTTCTGGCTTCACTAAGCCCCTGATTTTCCTGAGATATTATTAATATATTTTCATTTTTATGATTTTTTTTAAACTTTTCAGCTATTTCAAGGGAACTGTCCTTTGTTCCGTCATTTATTATTATTATTTCGTTTTCTATTTTTAGTCCGCATAATGAATTTAGACATTTTTCCAGATATTTTTCAACGTTGTATACAGGTATTATTATACTTAACTTTAGAGCTGACATTTTTATCCTCTCTCGTTTTTTAGATTGTTTTTATATATTATACCATAAAATTAAATAAATGTTCCAAAAATATCTTTTATATGTTAAAATTAAGGAAGAAAAATTTTCGAAAATCAAATAAAACAGGAGACCGAATATGAAAAAATTAAATCTGACAGGATATGTATTGACGCTTTTATTTCCTGTTGTGCTGTTTCTATCTTATAAAGGAGAACAGACCCTCAGTTATATAATTCTGTTTATTTTTCTGCTAAGTATGCTATCCAAGGAAAACAGAAATAATTTTAAATCTCTAATTGATAAAAGATTGACTGTAGGATTAATGATTTTTATCATTTCACCTTTTATTATTTCTCTTTTTAGCGGAGGGATAGCTTCAAGAGTAGATGCAATCCATTATTTATACTGGCTTATATTTTTCCCGTTAGTTTATTTTATAAATACGGAAAAAAGATTGTGGGCTTTTATAAAGTCCTTTCTCATTGGCGGAACTATCTCTTTGGTTATAACATTAGGAATTTTTATAAAAATATACGATGAATGGGCTAATCCCAAAGGTTTTGAATATCCGAGAGTGTTTTTTGAGCTTCAGACACAGGATTTCGTGAATATTATGTCTATTTTACTGTTATTTCTGCTTTCATTTATTTTATTTTACAAAAACGAAAATAAGAAAAAAGATATGACGATAAAAGTTATTTTACTCATTATTTTCTTACTCGATTTGTTTATAATCATTGTAAACCGTTCAAAAATAGTTTATATAGCTCTGTTTTTACCGATAATTTATATTTTATATATGAAAAATAAAAAATATATTTTAGGATTTTTTGCTTTATGTGCAGGCGGTCTTTTCTTCCTGCCGTCTTCCATTACCGAAAGACTTCAGTATATCGTTAAGTACAGACAGGATCCGTCAAGCAATCTGCGTATAATGTTTTGGGATGCCGCAATATCCTCTTTCAAAAAAAGCCCGATATTAGGTATGTCTACAAAAGAAAGAATTATTTTTAATATGAGGCATTTTCAGGAAAAAGGAGTAATAAACTATATAGAGGAATATTATGGTCTTGACCCTGTCGGGATTACAAATACTCATAATATGTACTTACACAATCTTGCAAACTATGGAATTACAGGAATTCTTGTTTTAATTTATTTTTTCCTTATTGTTATTCCTTCAAGATTAATAAAACTTAACTATTATAAGCTTAAAGATACCGGTTTTTCTGCTTATACAGCTCTTGAAACAGGGCTAAAATCTTCCTATATAGCTTATCTGATACAGGGGCTTACAGAGTTTAACCTTAACAAGAAGCCGATGATTTTTATTTTCGCTGCAATTCTTGTTATTCTGAACTTTATGTATAAAAAGTTACAGGAAGAAAATATATAGAAATAAATAATATAATGAATTTATTTTAAAATTTGAGCAATTGAGTAACAGCGTATCACTATTTGAGGATTTTTGATATTTTTACTCTAAAATTAAAATAAAACTGCAATTATAAAATAAAAAGCGGGCTTTTCTATAAAATAGATAACTCCGCTTTTTATTCTATTTACTCCAATTCTATTTTTACAGCTTCCAGAACCTTTTCAATTACATTACACATATCATAATATTTATAATCAGCCAGTCGCCCTCCAAAAATTACATTTTTTTCATTTTCAGCCAACTTTTTATATTTTCTGAATATTTCGTTATTTTTGTCGTCATTCACGGGATAATACGGCTCATTCCCTTCTTTCCATTCTTCAGGATATTCTTTTGTAATAACCGTGTTCGGCTGCTTTCCAAATTCAAAATGTTTATGCTCTATTATTCTTGTATAAGGAATTTCTCTTTCGCAGTAATTTACTACTGCATTTCCCTGATAATTATCCGTGTCATGTATTTCATGTTCAAATCTCAAGCTTCTATATTCCAGCACACCATATCTGTATTCAAAATACTGGTCTATCATTCCTGTAAATACGATTTTTTCAGCTTTTTTCACTAATTCTTTTCTATTTCCAAAAAAATCTGTATTCAGTTTTATATCTATTCCTTCAAGCAGTTTATCAAAAATCACGTTATAGCCGTTTTCAGGTATTCCCTGATACTTATCATTAAAATAGTTATTATCATAAGTATATCTCACGGGAAGTCTTTTTATTATAAAAACAGGTAATTCTGACGCCTTTCTTCCCCACTGTTTTTCAGTGTACCCCTTTATAAGCTTTTCATATATATCTTTCCCTACTAATGAAATTGCCTGTTCTTCCAGATTTTCGGGTTCCGTTATTCCCGACTTCCTTATCTGTTTTTCTATCTCATTTTTTGCCTGTTCGGGAGTTACAACTCCCCACAGTTTATTAAAAGTATTCATATTAAAAGGAAGATTGTATATTTCTCCCCTGTAGTTTGCAATAGGAGAATTTATATAATTATTAAAAGTACAGAACTGTCCCAAATAATCCCATATTTCTTTTTTATCCGTATGAAATATATGAGCTCCGTATTTATGTACATTTATATCTTTCATATTTTCACAATATGTATTTCCCCCTGTATGATTTCTTTTATCTATTACAAGGGAATTTTTACCTCTTTTCTTTGCTTCATAGGCAAATATGGAACCAAACAATCCTGCTCCCACTATTAAATAATCATATTTCACATTTTTCTCCTATTTTCTTATTTTTCAGTATACATAATTTCTCCGGCAAATTTTTTAAACCTTTCATAATAACAATCGTCTGTCAGATTATTTTCATATAACTCTATATTTTCAGTCTTTTCATAATCTCTTTTTTTCAAATCTCCTGTGAGTATTTTATATAATTCATCAGGACTGTTTACATCAAAAGTTTTTATTAAAGAAGACTTTCCTTTATAATAGCTATGCCCAAAATTATCCGACATTATTATAGGAATTCCCGTCGTCAGTGCTTCGATTATCGATAAATCAAAATAGCTCTGCCTGTTTGCATTAATCAGATAATCTGCGGAATTGTACCAGCCTATAGGATTTTTTGAAAAGCCTATATCAATTATCCCTTCTTCTTCTATTTTTTCACCATTTCCTATTATTATCAGATTTATGTCTTTTCTTTTCTCCCTGACTTTTCTAAAAGTTTCGAGAACTATGTCAAATCCTTTTATCTTATTTCTTCTTCCGATATACATCAGATTTATTTTATCTTCAGGAAGTTTATAGTTATTCTGTTCACCATTATTATAATTTTTCTTGGCTCCACTCAAAATATACTTTATTTTGCTTTTATCCGTTATGAGAGTTTCATAAATGGAAACACATTTTTCATTTGGAAAGACTATAATATCCGCTCTCCTGAAAGCTTCTCTTTCAGCTTTTTCCCTGAAAGAAATTTCCTCCGTATTTAAAGGTGCCCAGTTTCTATACTCAACGGACGGAATTTCAGGAGAATGGGACTGTAATATAATAATCTGTTTTTCGTATATATATTTCCTGAACCTTTCAAGATGAACCGTTTCATGAAAAAATATATATTTATAGTTTTCTGCTTTTATTTTCTCAAAATAATATTTATAAAAAAATTCTTCTTTAAGCTTTCTCTTATCTTTTCCCTTATTTTTCCATAAAAATAAAATTCTTTTTGTAAGATAATCAATTTTTTTAGTAATTTTTTCAGGATGAGTTTTTACAATATCCTGAGACAATATAAAACAATCCCTCGGTTTATCAAGCAGATTATGAGCAAGAAAGCCCGACGGGCCTCCGTTATTTATATTTATTTCATAAGGAAATAATATTAAAATCCTGTTTGATACCATTTTTTCTCCTTTAAATCGGTTTATACTTAGTTTCTGATAATTTCTTTCAGTAATTTCTTTCCATATGATTTTCAAAACCGTCTTTTTAGATTATCATATCCTTAATTTTATCCCAAAAACTCACTTTCGAAGTTTCATCATACTTTCTGAATAGCCAAAACCATCTGTCTTTTCCAAGATAATTTAATTTAAATAATTCAGGTTTTTTAAATATACTCATCATATAAAGGCCTTGGTCATCATCAATAATATTTTGTTTTAAAAGCTCATTCTGATTATTTTTGAGCAGTCTATAAAATTCTTTCCATTTTTCATGACTTCCCACTACAGCTCCGCCGATAATATATACGGCATTATTGAAAATGGCACTATGAACATCTTCCATTGTATTTAGAGGGTGTTTTCTTCTTATTGTGAAAAAATGTATCTTCGTTTTATCAAAAGGATATTTCCAGCAGTCGATATTATTTAAGGTTTCCTTATCCCTGACATAGCCAAAATCTACCCATGAAACTAATTCTTCCGAAAACAGATTTTTTCTTATCGCATAATTGACAAAATACGTTTTCAGATTGTTTATAAGCACATATTCAGGCGACCAGTATTCTATATTTACGAGCATATCTTTATTTACTCTGCTTTTAAATTCCTCACTTTGCTGTATCTTTCCTATCGCTTCTATCTGTCTCCTGAACTTTTTCTTTAAATCGACTATTATTATTTTCGTAGGTTTTCCTTTTCTTATTTTTAGAATATCGTTCCTGTATTCTTCTGAAGTAAATATTACCATTTTATTTTCAAGAGTTGCAAGATTTGAAAAATATTCAAAATAAGTATCATTCGTTCTTCTTAGATAATCAGGATATCCTTCTCCTATTTCTCCCCTGCCTATATCAAAAAAAGCTGAAACTATTCCTATCGGCTCTCTTTCTTCGGGCTGTTTCTTTTTCATCAGTCTATCTCCGTTTTTTTAAATTTCAAATATCTTATTGAAATAATCATAAAATGACCCTGATATACAGTTTTCTTTTGATATCCCTTTCTGTGTCAGTTTATGAATATTTATTTTATCAGTAATTTCATTAAGCTCTTTTTCGGAAAACTCATCATTCCATTTGCTGAAAAGAATATGCGGCAATATATCCGATACTGTTTTACATTTCTCTTCTTTTAAATAATTGTCAGTCAATTCAGTATACAGTATCTGAAAAAAGAAATAATGAGGTATTTTATTTTCGTTTTTCCAGAAAATAAGCATTAATTCAAGTAAAATACGGATTATTTTATTATTTTTTTCAGAAAAAATGATACTGCTTAACATTTTCACTTTATTTCTTTTATCCCATGAAAAATAATCACTGTTTATTTTTTCCCATTTTTTATATTCTTTTTCCTCATCTGTACGCTGAAATATAAAATATTCTTTTTTTTCTGAATTAAACCCTATATAATCATTCAAAGGAGCTGTCAGTAAAATCGTAGCATCAAGCCATACGCCGCCATACAGATTCAGCAGTCCCAGCCTCAACAAATCACTAAAATGAGTATAACTCATATTTCCGTTTTTCAGTTTTTCTGTAACAAATTCTGGAAAAGAGACATATTCGCAGAGGTTTTTATTGTCCAGACGAATAACTGTGTAATCTCCTTTATATTTTTCTATAGATTTATAACAGAGTTTTACAATGTCGGGAAGTTCCTCGTACTTCCAGCCCTGACCCCAATATTGCCATATAATTTTCTTTTTTTCAAGATTTTTTTGAGGTAAAAGTTTAATTTTAAAAATTTCTGAATTATTATCAGATTTAAAATTTTCCGACATTTCGGATATCTCTGATATCGTTTCTGCCTCACATATCTCATATTTTCTATGTTTTTTATAATTTTCGGACATTTCTTGATTCAGATATTTTTCTATCATTAAATCCCAAGTTTCAGCAACTTTGGACTGTTGTAAAAAATCTGCTTCTTTCTGGATTTTTCTATACAAAAATTTCGGCATTAATTCTTTATAAATATATTTCCAAGGTCTGTTATTCAATTTTTTATTAATTTCAAATAATTTTGAATCTGAAAATTTTATTTCATTATTTTTCATCTTTTTCCAATCTATTTAATTATCTTAATAATCTTAGCAAAATTACTTTTATTTTATTCTTCTATTTCTACATACGATTTTTATCAGAATTTTCTCTATATAATATGCTACTCTTATTATTCTTTTATTTTCTATTTTTCATTTTTGTTTTCAAGTCTTTTTATAACTTCTTTATATACCCTGTCAACTGTTATTTCGGGTATTCCTTTATAATAGTCTTTTGAGTAGGTATGCTGCTTTTCAGGAACAGCAGTTATACTGTTTTCATAGAAATTATTATCTTCAATGACAACACTTTTTTCAGTCCACGGAAAAAAACCTAAAGCTCTTTTACCCGGTCCAAAAATCCCTATAATAAAAGGTTTTTCAAAAGCACTTCCTATATGGACAGGAGCACTGTCATTGCTTATTATTATATCAGATTTTGAAAGTAATGCTGCAAACTCAAGCAAGGAAATTTCACCTCTTAAATCTATCACATTTTCAACATTTACTGACTTGAGCAGTAGACTTTTTTCAGCTTTTCCTCCTGTTACTGCAATCAGATTAGCACTATTTTCCGAAAACATTTTTATAAGTTCGTCATATTTTTTTATAGGCCATATTTTTTCAGGTCTCTGACTTCCCGGAGCTATTGTAATGAGATTTTTATAGGATTTTCCGTCTAAAATTTTATCTATTTTTTCACTGTCTTTTCTTGAAGGATAAATCCTTAGAGGAACTCTTTCTCCACTATAGTCAATGAGGTCAAGAAGTCTTTCGACCTCATGTTTGCTCATATCGTAGTGTCTTTTATCAGTCAGCAGGAATGAACCCGTTGCTACATCAAAGCCGATTATTTTTTTTATTCCTGCCAGTTTTGCGAGCAATATGGAACGTATAAATCTGTGTGGTATGACAGCCATATCATATTTATTGTTTTTTATTATTTTTAATACTTTTAGAAAGCCTTTTATTCCTCTGTCTCCTACTTTTTTATCATAAAGTATTATCTTTCTCAAATTGGGATTATTGCTTATAATGCTTTTATTTCCCGGCAATGTCAGATAGTCTATTTCCGAATTTGGATAAATATCCTTTATTTTCTGTATTAACGGCGTAGAAAGGACTATATCTCCTATAAATGCCGTATGAATTATTAATATTTTCATTTCAATTTCCTCTATTTTTTGTTTACTTTATATCTATTTTTTATTATTTTCTATTTTTAATATCTATTTTATGACAAAATCATTTTAAGAGCTAAATTTAAATATAAAAGCTATATTATTTAATTTTATATTTTCTAATTCAGATTTTATTTTTTAAAATTAAACTTTTTGAAATACTTTTATTATTTTTTATAATTATTACTTTTTATAAATTTTTCTTTTATAAGTTTATTTGTCCTTCTTCTTTTTTTATCGAAAATCCAACCCCATTTATTGAAATATTTTATTGCAGATTTCATATGAATTATCGTCATTTTTCTGCTTTTATAGGATTCTTTTGCATGATTATGAACAATTTCCGCATCAGGATAAAATACTGTTTCGCTGATTTCATTCATTCTCCTGCTTAAGTCGTAGTCCTCCAGATACATAAAGTATCTTTCATCAAAACCTTTTAGGGAAATCAGATTTTCTGTCCTAAAAAACATAAAACATCCCGACAGTATGGGTACTTCCATTATTTTATCGTATCCGCTCCACTTCATTTCATAGTTATAATCCATTTTCTCCTTTATTTTCCTGAAAGGAAGAAATCTTCTGAATATAAGGTTGGCAGGAGTAGGAATTAATTTACACAGATACTGCTTTTCTCCGTCAGGATATTTGACAGTAGGCATAATCTGACCTGTATTTTTATTGTTTTCCATATAACAAAATAATTTTTCCAACGTTCCTTTTTCGAAATATATATCAGGATTTAATATTAAATGATACTTTGAAAGTTTTTCGATATTTTTCGAATTAGAAGAATTCTTATAGATATTATCTTTTTCCAATTCCAATGATTTTGAAGCTGATTTTATATCGTTTAAACTATCATCTTCCGTATTAGTATTTTTAAACGAATTATTTTCAGGAAAATTCTTCAAATTCATCAGCTTTTCCATTATTTTATTATGTCCCCAGCCATAGCCTCCGTTATGATTATTAAATATATATTCGACTTTATCTTTTATATTCTTTATATCATATTCTTTTTCACATTCAGTCAGCAAGGTATCCAACTCTTTTTCAAGGTTATCCGTAGGAGAATTATCCGAAATCCATAATTTTACTTTTAAATCCGTATTCAAAAATGAACCTATAGCTTTTTTCAGTTCTTCTTTTTTTGTATTATAAACTACTATACCCGCAGTTATATCATACATAATTACTCCTTATTTACAAGTTTTTATCATTTGCTTTATTTCACATATTATAGCATAATCATACAGTTAATATCTACTTGTATCCTCTATTATATTCTATCTACTTGATTTTCTGCTGTATCATTATTTTATTTTTTTATTCTTCAAGATCACTGCTATTTTCAATCTTCTTTCTGTCCATATACTCAACATTTAGATAAACAATGCTCATCATTATACTAATTAAAATCATTACTGTAACTTCGATTAATTTCGATATAAAAATGCTAAATATAAATACAATAATCTTTTCTCCCGTTACTATTATTAAATTTTCAAATATAAAAATCGTACCTGCTGATACTGCTTGCATAAATAATATCAATGGAAAAAGTGAAATCCACATTCTTATTCTGTTTCCCTTATTTAAATTAAAGTTATAATTTAGAGCTTCGATGAAATTTATATTTCTTGAAATATATAAAGGAGAAAAATATAAAAATTCAGAAATATATACAAAACATCCCGCTATTATTATTTCTGCATTAAAAGAATTTTTTCCAATAAAAGTTTCATCTAATATATATACTTCTAAAATAGTTATTATAATTCCTAAAACAACTATTTTAGAAATTACTTTTTTAAATTCTAAATTTTTTTCTCCTTCTATTTTATAAATTATTTTTCTATATAACAGATAATAAGAAGCATTTAAAACCGAGAATATAGCTATCGTTTTTATTGTATCTAAAATTTTGAGCCCTGCGGGCAAAACAAAAAATATATTCAAAGAAGCCAAAGTTGCTACTAATGATAAATATAGGATATACTTCTTTTCTTCCTTTAATATTTTTCCAAACACTTTAAAGGTTTCTTTATAGTATACTCCTATTTTTAAATATTTTTCTGATAATAATTCTTTCAATTCTTCCATATATACTCACCTATCCTTTCAATTTATATATTTTTTATATATATTTTTATCATATTAGGAAATAATATTCAAGTGATATTTTTATTATGACTTGAACTATTGACAAAACAAAAAATCATATTATACTTAAATTGTGGAATATTCATTTTAAAAAATTTTTTAATAACTTAAATTTCAAAATTTAAATACTTTATACTATAAACATGTTTTTATATAAGGCTAATAAATATATTCATATTTTTAATTATTATATCAGTTAATCTGTTATTTAAATTTAATAGCTAAAAAATATAGAAAATATAGGAGGTAAAAATCATGGAACAGAAAAAAAAGAAAGGTTTTAAAATGCCTTCTTCATATACAGTTTTGTATATTCTTATCATTATACTGGCTATTCTCACATGGATTATTCCGGCAGGAGAATATGAAAAAAATCAGTCGGGTCAGCTGATAGCAGGAACCTATAAAACTGTACAGTCAAATCCTCAGGGAATATATGACATTTTTATGGCTCCCGTATACGGACTGATTGGAAATAAACTTACAACAGGTTCGATAGGTGTAGCATTCTTCATCCTTATAATCGGAGGATTTTTAGGTGTAATTACCGAAACCGGAGCTTTAGATATAGGAATTGCTTCCGTAATCAGAAAAAATAGAGGAAAAGAAAAAAGACTAATCCCTTTACTTATGATATTATTTGCCATTGGAGGAACGACTTACGGAATGGCGGAAGAAACTATCGCTTTTTATCCTCTTCTTATTCCTATAATGATTGGAGTAGGTTTTGACTCTATTACCGCAGTCGCGGTCATCCTTGTCGGTTCTCAGATTGGATGTCTTGCATCAACTGTAAATCCTTTTGCTACAGGAGTTGCGTCAGACACAGCGGGTGTAAGCATTGCAGATGGTATTATATGGCGCCTTGTATTTTTAGTAGTTATGGTTATAATTTCAATTTTATATGTTTATAAATATGCTGTCAAAATTGAAAAAAATCCTGAAAAATCTTATGTTTTCTCTCAGAGAAAAGAAGATCTCGAATATTTTAAAATTCCTGAAAACTCTGCAACAATGACTAAAAAACAGTTTGCTGTACTAATCATTTTCATTATGACATTCTTTATTATGATACTCAGTCTAATTCCGTGGGGAGATTTCGGTATAAAAATATTTGAAAACTTCAATGATTTTCTTCTCGGTTTACCTGTTATCGGAGGCTTTTTCAGACATTCTGCCCCTTTCGGAACATGGTACTTTTCTGAAATCACAATGTTATTCTTTGTTGCTTCCGTTTTGATAGGTGTGGTTTACGGTATGTCCGAAGAACAGTTTATAAATGTATTTTTAAAAGGTTCGGCGGATTTGACAGGTGTCGCACTAATTTGTGCCGTTTCCCGTGGTATACAGATAATTATGAATGACGGTCTGATTACTGCTACCATTTTACACTGGGGTGAAGTAGGACTGAGAGGACTTTCTCCACAACTGTTCATTTCACTGACTTATTTATTTTACTTGCCTATGTCTTTTCTCATTCCCGGAACATCGAGCCTTGCAGGAGCTACAATGGGTCTTTTAGGCCCTATGGCTGAATTTGTGAACGTAAGAACTCATCTGGTCATTACTGCTTTTCAGGCCGCATCGGGAGTATTAAACTTATTTACTCCTACATCAGGAGTAGTAATGGGTGCTCTCGCTATTGCCCGTATAGATATATTAGTATGGATTAAGTTTATAGCTAAACTGCTTTTAATAGTTGTCATTGTAAGCATTATTATTCTCGTAATTGCAACATTTTTTTAAATAATCGGCACAAATATTAAAAAAAGAGCTGTTTTAAAAATAATAAATTTTATTTCCAAAACAGCTCCTTTATTTTTATTTCAACTAAACTATTTCCCAATCTTTAGAAAACATTTCTACATAATTAGGTATCCAAGGTACTCTCCCGAATCTGCTCTCTACATATAAATAAGGATGAGTATTGCATAATGTCCCGTCAAGATTTTGAACCTTTACTCTCACATCGTTGTTCCATTTAGGTAATCTCATAGCTTTTGCTCCGTCTTCTCTTATAGCAGTAAATGCTTCTGAAAAAGTCATAAATACCAGCTCCTTTAAATTTTATAATCAAATTTTTTAAAAACTTATTTATCCGCAAAACTGATTTTGATATTATTTTAAATGAAACATTACTTGTATTCAAATTTATCTTTACATTATAATTATAGTACAAAAAATTCAAAAAGCAAGACCCTATATAAAATTATATTTGTGAATTATTCAAAATAATTTTTATTGAAGTCGAATTTCTGCTGTTTTCGGTCTTTTTCAGAAATTGTCAGTTCTTCCCGATTTATTCCAAATTCTTCAAATTTCCAGTCTATATTGAGTGTTTCATCATTCCACAAAATACCGCTGTCGTATTCAGGAGAATATAAATCTGTACATCTGTAGACAAATTCAGTATCATCATCCAATGTTAAAAATCCATGCGCAAATCCCTCAGGAACGTAAAACATCAATTTATTTTCAGCTGACAGCTCTATTCCATACCATTGCCCGTAGGTCTCACTTTCTTTTCTCAAGTCCACTGCGACATCAAAAACACGCCCTCTTATCACTCTTACGAGCTTACCTTGAGTATTTCTTGTCTGAAAATGCAACCCTCTCAAAACGCCTTTTTTTGACTTGGAATGATTATCCTGAACAAATTTCATCGTCAGTCCCAGTTCTTCAAAAGATTTCTGATTATATGTTTCCATAAAAAAACCTCTCGAATCACCGAAAACTTTAGTTTCTATTATTACGAGATCCTTTATAGGGGTAGTTTTTACAGTAAAATTATTCATTTTATTTACCCCCATAAATCTGTTTATAATATTTCTGATAATCTCCTGAAACTACTTCATTTACCCATTCCTGATTTTCAAGATACCATTTTATCGTTTTTCTTATTCCCGTTTCAAAATCAGTTTCAGGGTACCAACCCAAATCTTTTGCTATTTTTGACGGGTCTATGGCATATCTCGTATCATGCCCAAGCCTATCCTGAACGTATGTTATCAGGTCATAATTTATATTATTTATATCTGTTTTCAATACCTTTTTATAATCGTCATTGTTTGAAATTTCTTTTTTCAGTATATCGATTATCATTTTTACGATATTTATATTCTGCTCCTCATTAAATCCGCCTATATTATATACCTCATTTTCTTTCCCTTCCCTCAATACGAGGTCAATCCCTTTACAGTGATCCTCGACATAAATCCAGTCTCTCACATTGTCGCCTTTTCCATAAACGGGAAGTTTTTTCCCTTCTAGGACATTCTTTATCATAAGCGGAATTAATTTTTCAGGAAAATGATAAGGTCCGTAATTATTTGAACATCTTGTTATATTTATGGGAAGTTCGTATGTTTCCCCATATGCCAGAACTATATGGTCTGCTCCTGCTTTTGATGCAGAATACGGACTTCTCGGGTCTAAAGAAGTTTTTTCAGTAAAAAATTTATCTCCGTAAGTTTTTAAATTTGTTCTGTTTTTTATAACTTTTTTGACTTCGCTGTCTTCGATTACTAAATTTATTGCTTCATCATAGTCTTTTGACAGACTTCCATAAACTTCATCAGTGGAAACCTGCAAATATTTTACTCCCTTTTTATAGACAGGATAGCCATTTTCTCCTTTTCCTGCTGTCCACGCTTTCTTAGCATTTTCCAACAAATTCTGTGTTCCGAGAATATTTGTTTCAAGGAATATTTGAGGGTTTTCAATAGACCTGTCCACATGGGATTCGGCAGCAAAATTTACTACATAATCTATATCATTTTCAGAAAAAATTCTTTCTATTTCTTTCCTGTCTCTAATGTCCACTTTTTCAAATTTTACTCTCGAGTCTTTCAGTTCTTCTCTAATAGTTCCTAAATTTCCCGCATAAGTCAATGCATCCACAACTATAACTTTAATCTCTTCTTTGTCCTCATATTTCTTTAAAATATACTTTAAATAATTCGCACCTATAAATCCTGCTGCTCCTGTTACCAAATACGTTTTCATTTGAAATCCTCCTGAATTTTTCTACGTATTCGTATATTGTATTTTTATATTAATATTACTTTTCAATAATATTTTATCATATTTATTTGATTTCCTATTTTTTCTTATATACTCTTACATAATCAACTTTCATTTCTGTAGGAAATTTAACATTTTCATCTTCTCCTGTTTTATCCTGCAATGCCACATTAATCATCAAAAAATGAGGTAATTTGAATATATTTTCGCTAAGCTTTGCTACTTTTTTCATATTCAACCTTTTGTATATTCTTCCATTGAACAGCCACTTTATCTCTTTACTATCCCATTCTACAGCATAAGTATTATATCTTGTCAAATCTTCATTCTTTTTAATCCTTAAATCGTTTCCTATAAATGAAGCATATGTATTATCCGATTTTAAAGCATGAGCCGTCCCTGTTACTCTTTTAAGATTATCTCCGTATATTTCAAATATATCTATTTCTTCTTTTGCAGGAATACCTATAGACTGGGAGTAATCTTCAGGCCATGTCCAAAATGCAGGCCATGTACCTATTCCTTCAGGCATCGCAGCTCTCATTTCTATTTTACCTTCACGCACAGTAAATTTATTTTTAGTATGGACTGCTCCCGAACTATAGAGTATTTTTCTATCCTGTCCGTTTATTTTTACTGTTTTATCATTTTCTTTTTTTACCGTTATTGCAAGGTAACCATTTTCAACTTTTACATTATCTCTCAAATAGTATTGTTTTGCTTTGAAACCGTATTCATCAACTAAATTTCCATTTTCATCCAAATAATTTCCTGATTTCCACGGGTCTCCATTTTCCCAGTAACTCCATTTTGAGCTGTCAAGATTATTACCGTCAAACTCATCATTCCATACGAGTTCCCATTCAGGGACTTTTTCTTTAGATTTTTTTCCAGGTTTTTCGGACGTTGTTGCAGGCACTGTGTTTTCAGGAGATGCAGGTGTAGATATAGTCGTATTCTGCTGTATTTCCTCAGGAGTCAGCTCTCTTTTATTTGCAGGTCCTGTATTAGGTTCCAATCTTGTAAAATTTGTATTTTTATCTAAATTATTTGTTCCCGAGCTGTTTGTTTTTGTATTTCCTGAACCTGTTGCCTTCGTACCCATTGGCTTGGAACCTGTAGACGATTTCGTAGTACCTGTCTTTGAAACTTTTGTTTTTGCAGTGTTTGTTTTTGATGCTCCTGTATTTTTTGAATTAACTGACTTTGTATTGTTCATTGTTGAATTTCCTGTTTTTTTTGCAGTTGCTCCTAAAATCAGGTTACTCCCTATAAGCAACATAACACTTAGCAATAATAATTTTTTCATTTGCTTCTCCTTTTTCTACTTTCGGTTATTTTTTATAAAATTAATTTCTAATATTACTTAAAATTTCCTATATTATACAAAAAAGACTGAAATAAGTCCAGTCTTTTAGTTTTATAAATCTATAGCTCCTAAAAACTCTTCCATTGTTTTATTGAGTTTTTCTTTTACATTTTCGTTAGAATCCGAA
>CALIJH010000011.1 GCA_938017765.1 uncultured Leptotrichia sp. | reverse complement strand
TCTTTTTTGTAAAAGCTTTCCACTTGGATAATAGATAAATAAATCTCCTTCTCTCTTATCATTTTTAAAAGTAGACTTTTGTTTTACATTTCCATTTTCATAATAAATTATGGCTTCTCCTTCTCTTTTCCCATTCTTAAAAGAATCTTTCTCCTTAAGTTTTCCACTAGGATAATATGCAAAAGCATCGCCATTAAGCAATTTGCCTTTCATAAAAACTTTTTCTATAATATTTCCATTTTCAGAATAACTAATAACTTCTCCATTTAATTCTCCATCAATAAAATGTGCTTTATTTTTTATTCTACCATTAGGATAATAGTCAATTACATCACCATTCTCCTTGCCATTTTTTAAGTTTATAATCCTTAAAATTTTTCCATCTTCATAATAAATTTTTTCTTGTCCATTTTCTTTAGCATTAATAAAGTTAATCTCTTTAAAAATCTTACCACTTTCATAGTATTCTTTATATAGCCCTTCAAATTGCTCATTGTTATTTTTTTCATATTCAGTTTTTACATTTCCATTTTCATAATAAGTCTTTTCTTTCATGTCACTTCTCTCTTTTCATTTTTAGTTTTCTAATTAAATTAAACTTAAAATTTTCCCTCATTTTAAGGTGAACAATTTTACAAACTTACCATTTTTATGAAATCTATATTCTTTTTATAAAAGAACATTGCAATTCCACAACCCCCTAATTTTTGCTTTAAACCTCCTATCTTATCTTTTATTCTAATTTCTAAACTATCTTATACTTCTCTATTATAATTTTAGAGCCATCATATTAATATAATAATTTTAAGAAATCCAGATAAAATTTTCTATTTTTGAAACAGTGGAATTCATTGATAATGTTAAACAAAGAAACAGAAAATAAAATAGACATACTCGAATTAAATCTCGAAAATCTTCAAAATGTATTTTATAAAATCGGGCTGAAAAAATTCAACGCTATTCAGGTATATGACTGGCTACATAATAAACTTGTCTTTGATTTTGACGAATTTACCAATATTTCAAAAGATAACAGAGAATTACTGAAAAATAAATTTTATCTGCCTAAACTGAAATATAAGGCACATCAGATTTCCGATGACAGGGAAACTGAAAAATTTCTTTTTGAATTAAAAGATAACAGACTGATAGAAAGTGTACTCATATCTCATAAAAACAGATATACTTTATGTGTATCTTCCCAGATAGGGTGTCTTATAGGCTGTGATTTCTGTGCAACTGCGACTATGAAATATGAAAGAAATCTTGATACTTCGGAAATCTTAATGCAGTTTTACTACATTCAGAATTATTTGAAAAAAAGAAGGCAAAAGCTTGGAAATGTTGTTTTCATGGGAATGGGAGAACCTTTTTTAAACTATGACAACGTTATGGAAACTATTAGAATACTGAATTCAGACAAAGGACAAAATTTTTCCAAAAGAAATTTTACAATTTCGACAAGCGGTATTGTTCCGATAATCAATAAATTTACTGAAGATGAAAATCAAGTCAATCTTGCTGTTTCCCTACATTCAGTAAGAGATGAACTAAGGTCTGAAATTATGCCCATTAATAAAAATTACGGAATTAAAGAATTAAAAAATTCCCTTATAAATTATCAGAAAAAGACAAAAAACAGGATTACTTTTGAATATATTCTCATAGATAATTTTAACTGTGAAACAAAAGATGCTTTCGAACTTGCAAATTTTTTACATTCATTTTCGTGCTTAGTAAATCTTATCCCTTACAATCCCGTTATGGGAAAGCCTTACAGCACTCCAACAAAGAAAAAACAAAGAGAATTTTATACACTACTTAAAGAAAAAAATGTTAATGTAACATTGCGTGAAACAAAAGGTCAGGATATTGCCGCAGCCTGCGGTCAATTAAAGGCTAAAAAGGAGATGAATAATGAATAATAATAATCAACAAAATATAATTGATACGAAATCTCCAAAAAACAAGAAAAAAAATAAAAAAAGAGCTGTACTTTTCTTTTTCTTAAAATTTTTTGGGGTATTACTCGTCATAGGAGCAGGGTTTTTAGGATATATGCTTTACACCCTCAAAGGAGAGACACCTACCGAACTGATAGAAAGCTACAGTCCTATTTCTCCCTCTATAATATATGATATAAACGGAAATCAGCTTGATACTATAACAGTCGAAAATAGGGACCCTATAAGTATAAAAGACGTTCCTCTCGATGTACAAAATGCTTTTCTTGCAATAGAAGATAAAAAATTCAGAACGCATCATGGTTTTGACTTTGCAAGGATGTCCCGTGGAATGTTTCTATTATTGACAAGTAAAAGGCGAGAAGGCGGTAGTACCATTACTCAGCAGCTGGCAAAAAATGCTTTCCTGACACCTGAGAGAACTCTCGTCAGAAAAATAAAGGAAGCCATACTTGCCCTCGAAATAGAGAGAAGATACACTAAAGATGAAATATTGGAAAACTATTTAAATACGATTTATTTCGGAAGAGGAGCTTACGGTATCAAAAATGCCTCCCTAAAATATTTTAATAAGGAGCCAAAAGACTTGACCATTGCTCAGGCAGCAATATTAGCAAGTTTGCCTAAGTCTCCTTCAAAATATTCCAAAATCGAAAATGCAAAAAAGAGACAGGAACTGGTTCTAAACCAGATGAGAAATTTCGGCTTTATAAATGAACAGCAATATGAACAGGCAAAAGCTGAAGAAATAGTTTTTGCAAACAATGACAGTAAAAATAAAAATGAAGAGGAACAAATTTCCACTTCAAATATTGCTCCGGAGTTTACAAGTATTGTTTTAAGCGAAGTTAAGAAAATTCTGAAAGTTGACGATGACGACCATAATTTTCTTTTTGACGGATACAAAATTTATGCAACTGTTGATTTGGATATGCAAAGAGCTGCTTATAAGGCTTTCAGCAGTAACTACAATCTGAAAAGAAGAGAAAAACTGAACGGTGCTTTATTTTCCATTGACCCGAGTAACGGATTTGTAAAAGCTATGGTTGGGGGAAAAGATTATAAAAAGGGTGAATTCAACAGAGCCTTGAGTGCATTAAGACAGCCGGGTTCATCGTTCAAGCCTTTAGTTTATCTTTCTGCTATTCAAAAAGGTATGGGAATGAACAGTGTTATGGAAGACTCTCCTCTTACTACTCCGGGCTGGTCTCCAAGAAACTATGACAGAAAATTCAGAGATAGTATGACTTTATTGAGAGCAATCGAAATTTCGAATAACATTATTCCTGTAAAAGTTCTTCAATATGTAGGAATTGATTCGGTAGAAAAAATTTGGCGTGATTCGGGAGTTGTAGGCGGAGATTTTCCTAAAGATTTGACTTTGGCTTTAGGTTCCATATCCACTAAACCGATAGATATGGCTCTGTTTTATGCGGCACTTGCCAATGGCGGTTATCAGGTTACTCCCCAGTATATTTATAAAATAGAAAATAAATACGGCGAAGTAATTTATGAAGCTAAACCTAAGAAAAAACAGGTGTTTAAATCAGATGATGTCGCTATACTGACATATATGCTGGAAAGTGCTGTAAATTACGGTACAGGACAAAGTGCCAAAGTATTTAAAAATGGTGAACTAATTCCTATGGCAGGAAAAACAGGTACTACAAGTGATTATACTTCTGCATGGTTTACAGGATATACTCCTACACTTGCTACCATAGTTTATGTAGGTTATGATGATAACAAACCTATGGGCAGTGGAATGACGGGAGGAGGTGCTGCTGCACCTATCTGGAAAAACTATATGCAATCTGTTGTAAATATTCAAAATTATAATGTAGGAACATTTGAATTTATAGATGATTACATTAAAAGACGTGATTTGACCTTACGGGAAATCGACCTGAAAATAGGACTTCTTGATACCGACGGAGTGGATAAGAGAACTGCCTTATTTAAAGCCGGAACAGAACCTATTGAGAGTGAAAATAAATTTAATGGCGGTATTGTGTTTTAATTAAATAAAATTATTAAAAAATAAAGGGTTGTCTCATAAAGTAAATAAAATTACCAAATCATAAATTCTATATATTTTACTATATTTATAAAATCAATAAAAATAATATCTGTTGATTTTTAAAAATATATAACATTTATGTTAGTAAAATTATTTTTGACTTATGAGACAGCCCCTTATTTTTTATGATTACATTTTCTCCAACTCATCTAAATCATATGGAGTCTCCTGATATACATAATAATTTATCCAGTTAGTAAAAAATAGATTTGCATGACTTCGCCATGTATATAGAGGTTTTTTTTCAGGATTATCATCAGGATAATAATTGAAAGGTACTGCTATTTTTTTACCTGAATTTATATCCCGCTTATATTCATTTTCCAATGTAAGTCTGTCATATTCCATATGTCCTGTAACAAAGATTTTTCTCTTATCTCTACTTCTTATAATACTTACCCCTACTTCATCAGATTTTGCAAGTATTTCTAATTCGGAAATTTTTAATATATCTTCCTCTTTTATTCCTGTATGTCTTGAATGAGGCATATTGAATATTTCATCAAAACCTCTTAATAGCATTGTTTTTGTATTTTCTATTTCCACAGGAAATATTCCGAATATTTTTTTATTCAGATAGTATTTAGAAATACCGTAATGATAATAAAGTCCTGCCTGAGCTCCCCAACATATATGGAGTGTTGAAAACACACTCTTTTTACTCCATTGCATTACTCTTTCGAGTTCTTTCCAGTAAGCGACTTCCTCGAAAGGCAATGTTTCCACAGGAGCCCCCGTAATTATGAGAGCATCAAATTTTTCATCTTTTATATCATCAAAAGTTTTATAAAAATTTTTCATATGTTCGACAGATATATTTTTTGAAACATAACTGTCCATTTTCAAAAAGGTAATTTCAATTTGTAACGGAGTATTACTTAATAATCTTAATAACTGAGTTTCCGTTTCTATTTTTGTCGGCATTAGATTTACTATAACACATTTTAAAGGACGAATATCCTGAGACAATGCCCTCTGCTCATCCATTACGAATATGTTTTCTTTCGCCAGTATATCTACAGCAGGTAAATTATGCGGTATCTTTATAGGCATTGTACTATTTTCCTTTCTTAATTCATAATTTTTAGAATTTTATATATTTTTGTAAAATACTTTTATAATAGCATACTTATTTTATGATTTTCTTGCATCATCTACTCTTACTGCATATTTAAAATATCTTCCCCAGTAAGAACTTTCGAGAGATGATAAAATAACTCCTTTGGATGATGAAGCATTTATAAATAAAGAATTTCCAAGATAAACTGCGGTATGATTTACTCTGTTTTCAGGTCTAAAGAACAATATATCTCCCGGCTTCAGATTATTTGACGAAACTCTTCTTCCCACTTTTACCTGATCTTCAGTAACTCTCGGCAATTCATAACCGAATACTTCCCTGTATACTCTTCTCGTCAATGCTGAACAGTCTATTCCTCTTGAAGAGTCTCCTCCCCAAGCATATCTCGTACCTTTCCAGTTGTTGAATGATTTCAATAATGCATTTTCCAAAATAACTCTGTCAATTTCTTCGGCTGTTCCGTCCATCATAATCCTGTCCTGTTCTCTTTTCAGCTCTTTAAAACGGTTATCTACTATTATCTGTTCATCATTCGGCGTAACTTTAATACTGCCTCCTCCTGAATATTTGTTATCACTTGTACAACTTATAGCTAAAAATATACAGAAAATAAGCATTAAAAACAGTTTCTTCCTATTCATGAAAATTCCTTTCTGATTTTATAAAAATAATTTAAATTTCAAAATTTGCTATTTTAAGTATTTTTTCTCAAATATTTTTTTGTCAAATTTACAAAAATAATCTAAATTCTAAGATTCTATTATAAGATTGACAGGACCGTCATTTTCCGAATAAATCTGCATCCATTCCTGAAATTCTCCTGTTTCAAAAGGAACACCCGTTTCCGACATTTTTTCCAGAAACTGATTATATATTTCCCTTGCTTTTTCAGCAGGAGCAGAATTTAGATAATCGGGTCGGCGACCTTTTTTAGTATTCCCGTAAATTGTAAAATTACTTACTATGAGTAATGAGCCTTTTACATCCTGAACTGATAAATTGAGTTTTCCGTCGGCATCATCAAAAATTCTGAGATTAATTAATTTGTCAATACAGTAATTTATGTCTTTGATCCCGTCATTATGAGTAATTCCAACATAAGCCACTATTCCTTTGTTTATTTCACACTTAAAATTTCCGTTGACAAACATTTTTGCCATATTCACTCTTTGAATAATTATTTTCATAAAATCTTTCCTTTAATATAAATATATCTATATAATATATTTTATTTATATGTTTTGTCAATATATTTATTTCATTTTATTTTGACTTTATCATTATTATTCGCAAAATTCATCTATCTCATTAGTTTCTGCAACTTTTTTTATCCAATAGCCTGATTTTTTTATTGTTTTTATCTGGGTAGGCAAATCTACAGAAATAAATCCATATCTATTTTTATAGGCATTTGTCCATGACCAGCAGTCTATAGGTGTCCAAGTATGGTATCCGAAACAGTTCGAGCCTTCTTTTATCCCTTTATGAAGATATGTCAAATGTTCACGGTAAAAATCTATTCTGTAATTATCTTCGATAATGCCGTCCATATTTTTAAATTTTTCTTCTCCTTCTACTCCCATACCGTTTTCAGAAATAAACCATTTTATATTTTTATAATTTTTCTGAATATTTTTTGCAATATCATAAATCGCCTGTGGATATATTTCCCAGCCTCTATAAATGTTCATTCTTTTTCCAGGCATATCATAATTTTCAAAATATTTATCAGGTAGCCAGCCGTTGGACGTATCAAACTCGGTTTCTCTCGCTTTTATTCTTCTTGGCTGATAATAATTCACTCCTAAAAAGTCCACAGTATTTTCTTTTATAATTTCAAGTTCTTTTTCATTACTTTCCCATAATACGCCGTCTTTTTCAAGAATATCCGTCAGTAATTCGGGAAATTTTCCATAAATTGCAGGGTCGAGAAAAGAATTATTGAAAAATACATCCGATATATTGGCAGCTTTTACATCATTTTTATCTTCACTTCTTGCATAAGACGGTGTTAAGTTAAGTATAATTCCTATTTCTCCGTTATTTTTACTTTTTTTCTTATATTTTTTATATGCTTCTATTACTTTTGCAGAAGCCAGTGCGGTATTGTACAGTACCTGCATCGCTTTTTTCCCGTCTACTATTAGCGGATAATGGAATTTATACATATACTGTGCTTCCACAGGGACTATCGGTTCATTAAATGTTACCCAATATTTTACTCTGTCTCCGAAAAGTTCAAAAGCCTTTTCCGCATATTTTACAAAAAGCTCTACTGTATGTTTTGATTCCCAACCTCCATATTTTTTCTGTAATTCTATAGGCATATCAAAATGAAACAGATTTAGCATTAAAATAATACCGTTTCTTTCAAATTCATTTATGACATCATTATAAAATCTTACTCCGTCATCATCCACTTCTGCCGTTTCAAAATTTTTTATCAGTCTTGTCCATTGGATAGAAGTTCTTAAAGAGTTTAGTCCTATTTTCTTATACAGTTTTATATCTTCTTTATAACTGTTATAAAAGTTTGAAGCAACATTAGGCCCTATTTCATCAAAAAATGCCTTTTTATCAGTGTCGTACCAATAATCAAATATGTTTCTGTTTTTCTTGTTAAATCTCCCTTCTGACTGAGGTCCCGAAGTCGCAGCCCCCCACCAGAAATTTTTAGGAAATTTTAGTTTATTCATATAAATCTTCCTCCAAATCTGCATAAATTTTATAATATTACCAACTGCTTTAAGAAATCTCAACACTCTTAGATTATAATTACGATTTATTTAATTTTATAATATTATCAAACTGTCTTAAGAATTTTTCATTATTTTTAATATTCAAAGTAATCGTATTAATTATTAATAATTGTGATATTTTCTTTCATCTTTTATATAAGTATAGCTTCCATGTCCGGGATAAACTCTAATATCTCCGTCCATTTTCATAAGTTTTGCTATAGATTTTTTTAAATCCTCATAGTTTCCTGTAGGTACATCTGTTCTTCCGTAACTGCCTCCTTTAAAGATTATATCCCCTGAAATCATTATTTTTTCCTGCTCATCATAAAAACATATATCCCCATGAGTATGACCAGGTATTTCTATTATTTTAAATCCAAATACTTCATCTCCCTCTTTCATTTTTATTACCTTTACATCTTTGGACAGCCTAAAATCCATTCTGATCCATGTTGACAATGATAAATTAGGATCATATAAAAAATCATAACCTTTTTCACTTATATATACAGGAACATCTTTATATTCAAGAATTTCGGGAGTTCCTATTATATGGTCAAAATGTCCGTGAGTAAGCAGAATAGCTACAAGATTTAAATCTTTTTCCTTAATATAATCAATTACGGGAGACATATTCCTTCCTCCGGGATCCACTATATAGCAGTCTTTCCCTTTTTCCACTACATAACTGTTCCCCTGAGTGTCATAATTTGTAAATAATTTAATTTCCATTCTGTTCCCCTTTCCCTGAAATATGCACATCCATTTGCGGATAAGGTATTTCAATATTATTTTCATCAAATTTTATTTTTATTAATTCATTCAGTTTCAAATTAAGCTTAAAATAATTTTCACTCTTTGTATAGACATATACACAGAATACCACAGCAGACTCGGCTAATTTTAATACTCCTATAGTAGGCTCGGGAGACCTCAGCACTAATTTTTCTTCTCCTCCGATTTCTTCCTGTACAATTTCATTCAATACTTCTTTCACTTTCAGAATATTGCTATCGTAAGAAACTCCTACATTTAAATCTAATCTACGAACTTTTTCCTTAGTGATATTTCTTATTTCACTGTTTGTTATCATTCCATTGGGAATAATGACCTGCTCATTTTGAGGCGTCTTGATTTTCGTATAAATCAGCTCGACAGACTTAACTTCTCCTATATATTTGCCATATTCTATAAGATGACCCACTTTAAAAGGTTTAAAAGTAAGTATAATCAGACCTCCACAGAAATTTCCCAAAGTTTCCTTGAAAGCAAACCCTAAAACTATCCCTGTGGCACCTAAAAATGTTGTAATTGATGTCAGATTTATTCCTAAAAAACCTATAAGGAGGTAACTTAAGATTATATAATATAACACCGAAAAAGAAGACCTCAGAAATGATGCGACACTCTTATCCATTTTAGATTTTTCAAGTAAAATCTTAATAGCGTTGTCCACATATTTTTTAAGCATTCCCGCTATTTTAAACACTGCAAATGCAAATATTATTTTCAGTATATTTGTTTCAAAAAAACTGTATATAGTTTTCCAATCTAAAAGTTTTATAAAATTTCCCATATTTGCTTTTTTTCTCCTTATAGATAATTTATTAAAAAACCTGATAATATTTCTATTATCAAGTTTAAATTTTTACACGTTAAATCTGAAGAACATTACATCTCCGTCATTAACAATATATTCTTTTCCTTCAAGACGCATAACTCCTTTTTCTTTGGAGCCTTGCCAGCCTTTATATTCGATAAATTTATCATAAGCAACTACTTCTGCCCTTATAAATCCTTTTTCAATATCAGTATGTATTTCTCCTGCTGCTTTCTGGGCATTTGTTCCTTTTCTGATTGTCCATGCTCTGACTTCTTTTTCTCCGGCAGTAAAATAAGTTATAAGACCCAGAAGTTTAAATCCTCCTCTTATGAGCCTATTTAAACTTGGCTCACTTATTCCGAGTTCCTCAACAAACATCTGTCTTTCTTCTTCGTCTTCTATTTCTATGAGTTCAGCTTCCACTTTGGCTGAAAATGTTACTACTTCACTATCATGAGTTGCGGCATATTCTTTGACTTTTTTTATATAGTCGTTTTCATTTCCTTTGGACAGGTCATCCTCCGAAATATTCGCAGCAAACATCATAGGTTTTGCTGTCAAAAACTGATAAACTCTGATAAGCTCATTTTCTCTCTGAGTTAGTTTTAGTGTTTTCAGTAATTTAAAATCTTCCAAATGAGTTTTACATTTTTCAAGAACCGCAACAAGCTCTTTTCCTTCAGCATTTCCTCCTCTGGCTAATTTTGAATTTTTCTGTAATGCTCTTTCCACAGTATCTATATCCGCGAAGATTAATTCTCCGTTTATCGTTTCTATATCTCTTATAGGGTCGACACTTCCTTCAATGTGTATAATATTGTCGTCATCAAAACATCTGACAACTTGACATATGGCAGCCGTATTTCTTATATTGGATAGGAACTGATTTCCCAGACCTTCTCCTTTAGATGCTCCTTTTACAAGTCCTGCAATATCTACAAATTCTACAGTTGCTCCTACCGTTCTTTGAGGATTTATAATCTCTTCCAATTCTTTCAACCTGATATCAGGTACGCTTACAAGTCCGATGTTCGGCTCAATAGTCGCAAAAGGATAATTTGCAGCTTCAGCATTCTGTGTTTTTGTGATTGCATTAAACAGCGTTGATTTTCCTACGTTAGGCAGTCCTACTATTCCTATTCCTATCATTTTTATTCCTTTCCATTTTTTATTATTTTTCGACATTTTCCATTATTTTTCATTCAAAATTTTATAACATATTTAATCAGATTGTTTAATCAGATTGTTTAATTAGATTGAGTATATTTTGACTTTATCATATATTTCATACTTTGTATATTACAGTTTCTTTTTCAGTAACAATTTCTATTTCCAAATGACTTTTATTCTCCCTTTCGAGTATTTCATAGAGAGAATTATAAGCTAATTCGGGCGTATTGTTATCTTTACTTATATGCATTAAATAAATCTTTTTCAATTTATCCGACATAACTTGGGATATTAATTTTGAAGCCTCCGCATTGGATAAATGGCCATTTCTGCCTTTGACTCTGTTTTTCAACTCCCAGTGATAAGGTCCTGTCATCAACATATTATAATCATAATTACTTTCAACTACGATTACATCACTGTTTTTAAAATTTTCCTTTATTATATTGTTAGTACATCCCACATCACTGGCATAGGCGAGTTTCTTATCCTCATACTCAAAAGTAAATCCTAAACATTTTTCAGCGTCATGCATTACTTCAAAGCTGTTTATTACGCAATCTTCTATCGTTATTTTTTCTTCATTGATAAATTTTACGTTTTTCGGCTCCACTTTTCCTATTTTTTCTCTTATTATACCATATGTTATTTCATGAAGATAAATAGGAATATCAAATTTTCTTGACAAAACTCCCAATCCCTGAATATGGTCCGAATGCTCATGAGTTACAAAAATTCCGTCTATGTCTTCTATTTTTCTTTCAATATTATTTAATTTTTCCATTATTTTTTTCCCGCTAAATCCTGCATCTATGAGAAATTTTTTATTTCCCATTTCTATATAACTCGAATTTCCGCTGCTTCCACTTCCTAATACCGAAAACTTCATCTGTACTTTTTTCTCCAATTTCTATGATTTTTTTATTCCCCCTGTTTTCTATCCCGAATAACTGAACGGAAACTCGGAACACATCAAAATATAGCTAATCAATGTTCGGCTTTACTTTTCCTGTAGTCCTGTCATAAAACCAGCCGCCTTTATTATCCTGTTGAGCCGTTACAGCATTTGATCTTACAGTTCCTTTTCTCATATTGTCAGGAATTTCATATATCTTTTCTGTTCCGTAAAATAAATCAAAAGTATATCTCCCGTCGGGGCTTTTTATTTCTTTCAAATTATTTTCTTTTCCGCTTATATCAGGATACGAGCCTGTTTTTGCTTTAAATTCCTTAACCGCATTTTCCAATCTCAAAGTTTCTATCTGCAAGTCTGCTTTTATTATCTTCTCCACTCTCTTGGAAAAAAGATACGTTGCAAGAAAAAATGCAAAAATAAGGACTATTATAAAAATTATCGTCTTTCCTATCAGTTTTCTTATTTTTTTTCTGTTTATTCCTGTATAATAATCATTTATTGCCATATCAATACTCCAATACCTGTTATTTTCGATCTTTTATTATTTTCTGCCTTTAAATATGGCAGGTCTTACGATCACTTTAGCGTATTCCGGAACCGTGAGTTCTATTTTTAGAGGACCTCTTTTTACATTAACCCAACCCAGACCCGCTATTGCTAAATCTTCATTTTCCTGAATTTCTACAATATGGGTTATAAATTTATTCTGTAAATATTTATCTTTTTCTTTTCCTTGGACTAATTCAAAAAAATCTCCGTTTAACAGTTCCTCTATTCTTTCTTCCTTAGTAATATGAAACTTTACATTTTTAGAGGAATACACCGAAAATATAGGTTTATAATTTTCTTCATTTGTATTCCTGTTTTTCAATATTTTAAATCTGCAAAAAACGTCAAACATAAAAACTTTATTTTCTTCGGGTTTAAAAGTTTTTCTTGAAATTTCTCCTGACGGTACTAATTTTAATCCTGTTTCTACACTTATCAAATCGGAAATTCTGCCTTCGGGGATTAATCCCGGTGTATCAGTTATTGTGATGTCTGTTTTCGGTATCTTATTACTGATGGCTTTTAAAGTTGTTCCCGAATATTTGGATGTAGTTATCCTGTCTTTTCCAAGTAAAAGATTTATTACCGAAGATTTTCCCACATTGGAAGCTCCCATTATAACCGCTTTTACCTTTTTATCAGGGAAAAGATTTTTGATTTTTCTTATAATCCCGTTTACTCCATATTTACTTTTTGCACTTAGAAAACCGATATCGTCAGGGACTATATCTTCTTCGATTAGTCTTTCCTTTACCCAGTCCGCTATTTCCGCAGGATGTATAAATTCGGGCAGCAAATCTATCTTGTTTATAAGTATTATTGACCTGTAATCTCTCAAATAATCAAGTATTTCTTGAGTAAATGACCCTTCAAAATCGATAATATCGAATATAGGAAGTATTATATCAGCTTTTTTTATGCTATCTGAAACTTCTTTCGAGTAATCTTCTTTTTTCAGATTATTTCCTATATTTTGACCGTAGTTTTTTATTTTATAACATCTCTGACAAAGTAAATTTTCTTCTGTCATAAATTTTTCCTCAGGAACATATCCTTCCCTATTTTTATCTTCAAACTGCAATTCTATACCGCAGCCTGCACATTTTTTAAAAATCAATTTTTCCTCCGTCTTTATTTTATTTACTCTTTTGCCAGCGGATGAGTATTCATATACACATCTTTTAAAAATGCTTTACTTACATGAGTATATACCTGCGTTGTAGAAATACTGCTATGTCCTAATAATTCCTGCAAATATCTTATATCTACGCCGTTATTCAGTAACTCTGTTGCAAAAGTATGTCTGAACACATGAGGAGTTACTTCTTTCTGTAGACCTGCTTTTTTAGCATAATCGGCTATCAATCTTCTCAATGATCTTGTGGTAAGCTTTTCTCCTCTGCTATTTGTAAATATAGTATCTTTAGTGTAATTGGAATATTTTCTCTTTTTTTCTTCTATATATTTTTCGAGCCATTTTTTAGTATTTTCACTGAAAAATGTAATTCTCTCCTTATTTCCTTTTCCTATAACTCTTATTTCACGCTCTTCGATATTTACCATATATTCATTTAAGTCTATAAGCTCGCTTGCCCTTATTCCACTCGAATATAAAAGCTCAATTATAAGTCGGTCTCTTATACCGGTTATTTTTTCAGTATTTACCGCATCTCTTAATTTGTTTATATCTTCTTTATTCAGAACATTAGGCAGTTCTTTTTCAAACTTGGGCATCGTTATATACGCCACTTTATTGGTTTTCACTATTTTTTTTTCCTGAAGATATTTAAAAAATGTTCTTAATGCCGAGATTTTTCTGTTTATACTTCGTTTAGATACTGATTTTTGAATGTTATTTTTGCTATTTTCTTTATCTCCCGAATTCAGATATGCTATAAAAGACCTGAAAGTCATTGTCTCTACTTCTTCAAAATCTTTTATTTCCTCATATTCATTGAGGTAATCTATAAACTGCATTATATCTTTTTTATAACTTTTTATTGTGTTGTAGCTTTTTCCTATAACTACTTCTTCGTAATAAAGAAATTTATCTATATACGCTTTCAGATTATCCTTTTCATTATAATTTTTTAAATCTTCCATACAGATACTCCATTACTTATCTTTTGAAACTGATTTTCGTGTTGTTTTCTTTTTTGTCGTTGTTTTTTTCTTAGTCGATTTAGTTTCAGTTGATTTTTCCCTGCTTTTTTTAGTTTCTTTTTCCACTATTTTTTTAGCGACCGTTTTTTTAGCCGTTGTCTTTTTCTTTGAAGGAGCCGATTTTGATTTCGGTATCGCTCTTATATTTTTACATTCGGGATAACCTGTACAAGCCAAAAACTTGCCAAATCTTCCCATTTTTATTTCAAAAGGACGTCCGCACTTTTCACATACTCCTGCTTCTTCTATTATTCTTTTATCCTCATTTATGATAGCAGTTATCTCATCATTTATCTGCAATATACCGTTTATTTCATTAAGTGTACCTTTTTTTAGTTTCTGTTTTATAGGCAGAGGCAGAGACATCCTTTTTTGGTCATTTTCATAATCCTCACTTTCAAGATATTCTCCAAATCTTCCTTTTTTTATCATATATCTTTTATTATTTTCAGTAAAAAAATCTGTAGGAATACCTTTTTTCTCGGCCTGAAGTTTTTCTACTTCATCTTTTATAAATATTTTTCCCGCTTCAATTTGTTCAGGGTCTATGGATATCCCTTTCAATGTTATCTTTTCTTCGGGATTTGACTCGCAGACAAGATATTTTCCAAATCTTCCGGTTTTTAGAAGCATAGGTTCCGTACCGTTTAAACATAGGACATCTGATTCTATTTTTCTGTCTTTCAGTCTTTCTATTTCTTTTTCATATTCTTTTAAATGAATTTCCAGTGAATTATAAAATTTTCTGAGCAGTTCTACCCATTTTACACTTCCTTCTTCAATTTCATCCAAATTTTCTTCCATATTTGCTGTAAATTTTACATTCATTATATCCTGAAAATTTTTTTCCAATTCATTTTTCACTTCATAACCTAAAAAAGTCGGATGAAATCTTTTTTCGATAACTTCGACATATTCCCTTGTTTTAAGAGTTTCGACTATGGAAGCATAAGTGGATGGCCTTCCAATCCCCTCCGACTCAAGTTTTTTTACAAGAGTGGCTTCCGAATATCTTGTAGGCGGTTTTGTAATTCCTTCTTCTATATTCAGTTTTTCTATCGGATAACTGTCCCCTTCTTTTAATTCAGGAAAATCAGAAGTTTTTATTTCATCTTCTTCTTTGAATATTTTATAATACCCGTCAAATATGACTTTATTTATAGTCCCTCTAAATCTGTAATCTTTATTTATACCATTTATCTGCATCTGCTCATATTTCATCGCAGCAAACTGCGATACAAGAAATCTGTTCCATATGAGTTTATACAATTTATACTGGTCATTTGTAAGATATTCCTTTATTTCTTCAGGGTCAAGGTTTATATCTGACGGTCTTATCCCCTCATGGGCATCCTGAACATTTGACTTTGAATTTTTTGTAACATAAAATCCTACATATTCTTTTCCATATTTATTAGTAATATATTCTTTCGCCATATTTATGGCATCCATGGACACTCTCGTAGAGTCCGTTCTCATATATGTTATAAGTCCTTTGTTTTCACCGTTAATAGAAAGACCCTCATATAGCTGCTGGGCTATTCTCATAGTTTTTGTCGCTCCGTAACCCAAATAAGATGATGCCAACTGTTGAAGTGTACTCGTCTTGAAAACTAAAGGAGGTCTTTGACTTTTTTTCTTTATCTCTATACTGTCCAGTGTTAATGACTTTCCTTTTAGTTCTTTTTCAAGTTTTTTTACAATTTTCTCATCAAAAATTTTATCTATTTTTTCTCCAAGTATTTCCACGAGATTTAAATTTATCCCATTTTCCAATAATGCACTCACTTCCCAGTATTTTTGAGGAACGAAACTTTTTATTTCATCTTCCAATTCACAGATAAGTTTAAGAGCTACTGACTGGACACGTCCTGCACTGGCGTTTTTATTTATAGTTTTCCATAACAGCGGACTTATTTTATATCCCACTATTCTATCTAAAAGCCTTCTCGCCTGCTGGGCATTTACAAGATTTTCATTTATATTTCTTGGATTTTTGATTGCATTATTTACTGCTGTCTTTGTTATTTCATTAAATTCTATTCTTTTAGTTTTTTTAGGTTCTTTTATATAATTGGATATATGCCATGCTATTGCTTCCCCTTCCCTGTCCTGATCAGAAGCAAGATAGACTACATCGGCTTTTTTTGATTTTTCCTTAAGTTTTTTTAAAACTTCACCTTTGCCTTTTATTACCTGATATTTAGGCTCAAAATTATTTTCTATATCTATACCTATTTTTGTCTTGGGCAAATCAATGACATGACCATAAGAAGCTGTAACTTCATAACCTTTACCCAATATTTTTTCAATTGTTTTTGCTTTGGACGGCGACTCCACAATAACAAGTTTTTTTGCCAAAACTCTCACCTCAAATTTCTTATAAATTATATATTTTAGATTATTTGCAAGGACCTATTACCACTCATATTATTTATATTATTTTATTATACTATTTCTATCATTTGTGATTTTTAGACTATTCTTATATATCTGGCAGTACCCGTTTCCGTTATCAGCCCTTTGATTTTTAAACTCATAAGAATAGATAAAATATGATTTAGAGGTATTTCGTCCTGAATGTCTTTCATAATTTCTTCGAGACTTTTTTCCTCATTTATATATTCAAATAATTTTTTTTCTTCTTCATTTAATTTTGCTACTTTACTTTTTTCTTTGCTTATATCCCATAAAAATTCTTTTGCTATATCATCAGCACAGGTAATAAGTTTCGCCTTATTTCCCTTTATCAGATTATTACAGCCTTCAAAAGACGGATAGTTTATAAATCCGGGGATAGCAAATATTTCTCTGTTCATTGAAAAACCGAGTTCCGCTGTTATCAGGGAACCTCCAGTTTTAAAGCTTTCAGCTATTATTATCCCGTCTGAAAGTCCCGCTATTATTCTATTTCTTCTTGGAAAATTCCATTTTAGCGGCTCTGTTCCCAGAGGATATTCGCTTATAATTATACCATTTTCGCTTATTCTTTCCCACAACATTTTATTTTCATAAGGATATACAATATCAAGACCACTTCCCACTACAGCTACCGTATTCCCGTTTTTTTCAGAATAAGTAGCCAGTGCTATTGTATCAATCCCTTCAGCAAGACCGCTAATCAGATTTACATTATAATTCAGAAGCTCCTTTACAATTTTTTCACAGGAACTTTTTCCAAATTTTGTAACTCTTCTTGTCCCTACTACTGCTATATTTTTTCTCTGATTATCACTCAGATTTATATTTTGATTAAGTGCTTTTCCTTTCACATATAAAAACAGGGGATAATCAATGATTTCTTTCAATTTCTTCGGATATTCCCTATCATTCGCATTAATTATCCTAATCCTGTTTTTATTATATAAATCCTGTTCTTTACTTATATCCGTATTTTTTGTTTTTTCAAGCAATCTCTTCAAATCATTATTAAAAAGCCTGAAATTTTCCTCAAGGAAAAGTTCGTCGTAATTCTTATAGTAGCTCATAAGTTTTCTGATATGAGTATCTTTCATACCTATTTCCCTAAGTTTTAACCACCCCATAAATTAATCCCCCAATTAATTTTATTTCAGTTTTATTTTTGTTCTTTACTCTATATAATTGCTTTTGTTGTTCAAGCTTACTCTAAATGATATTTTGATTAATATTATAATCAACATCTTTTCATTTTATAATTCTGATATAAAATATTATTTTATTAATTATTACCTGTAATTATATTATTTACTGTTTGTGATTACTTCATTCAATATGGCAATCTCCCTTGAAACTTCCCTGTCGGGATTTGTTGCCGAATAAGAACGCAGATATTCAAGGGCTTTAGCATATTCACCTTTTCCTTTGTAAGCTATTCCTATCCCTAATTTTGCTTGGGATTCCCCTGGTGCCGAAGCCAGTATTCTGTTGTAATAATCTATAGACTGGTCATAATTCCCCATAAGTCTTGAACTTATCGCAACCACGTAAAGATTTCTTATATCTCCTGACCTGTCTTTTTTCGCTAAATTGGCAGCTCTTTCAAATAATCCGTCTTTAAAATATAGCTGACACAGCTGAAAAATCGTACTGGCATCTCTTTTTGCAAGGGCAGCACTTTCATAGCTGTTATATGTGTTGAATTTTGAACCGTCAGAAACATCGTCAGTTTGAGTAACAGGAGCAGTACCTGTATCGGTTGTTGTTGCATTGGGGTCTCCGTTTTGAGTCGCTTCGGATATTATTTTGTCGATTTCCGACTGGGCATTTTGACCCTGCTGCTGATTACTCGGTTGTTGTTGTGTCTGACCGTTTCTTTTCTGAGCTATTTCATTTAATAAATTTTGTATCGAAGCTTTTTCCTGCGGTGTTATATTCGGGTCATTCAGAAGTTTTCTCGCATCCTGCTCGGCTTTGTCATACTTCCCTTTCTGTATAAGATTATCTATCGTCTGAATTTTTCCTAACAAATCCCCTTTTACTGTCATTGCAACAGTAAATATCAGCATTAAACTTAATGCAATTTTTCTAAATTTTTTCATATTCCCTCCGTTTCAGTATCATCTTAAACATAAGACAATTCTATTCCCCACTATTTTAAATGATTATACTTAGAATTTTATTAAATTAAATATATAATTAAAATTCAAGATTTTTAGTTGTTCTCGGGAAAGGTATTACGTCCCTTATATTTGTCATTCCTGTTATATACATCAACATTCTGTCAAATCCCAGCCCAAATCCCGAATGAGGTACACTTCCATATCTTCTTAAGTCCAGATACCACCAGTAGTCTTCTTCTTTCAGTCCCATTTTATGAATTTTTTCCAAAAGAATATCGTAGTTATCTTCCCTTTGACTTCCTCCTACTATTTCTCCTATTCCCGGTGCCAATAAGTCTACGGCTCTTACCGTTTTTCCATCCTCATTCAGTTTCATATAAAATGCTTTTATATCTTTAGGATAATCCGTTACGAATACCGGTTTTTTAAAATGTTTTTCAGCCAGATATCTTTCATGTTCGGTTTGTAAATCAATTCCCCATTCAACTTTATATTCAAACTTCTGCTTTGTATTTTTCAGAATTTCGATAGCTTCAGTATAAGTTATTCTCTCAAAATTGGAATTTACAAGTGTATCAAGCCTTTCAAACAGTTCCTTGTCGATAAATTTATTAAAGAACTCCATTTCTTCTTTAGCATTTTCCATAACATATTTTACAATATATTTTATCATTTCTTCGATTATATCCATATTCACATCTAAATCCGCAAATGCAATCTCGGGTTCCATCATCCAGAATTCAGCTGCATGTTTAGGTGTATTGGAATTTTCGGCTCTAAACGTAGGACCAAATGTATAAGTATTTTTAAATGCCGTACAGAATGTTTCGACATTCAGCTGTCCGCTCACTGTCAGATTGGACTCTTTCCCGAAAAAATCCTGTCTGAAATCTATATCACCTTTTTCTGTTTTCGGAAGCTTTTCCAAATCCAATGTTGTCAGTCTGAACATTTCTCCTGCACCTTCAGCATCACTACCTGTAATTATAGGTGTCTGAACATATACAAAATTTTTCTCCTGAAAGAACTTGTGTATTGCATAAGCCAGCATGGATCTTACTCTAAATACTGCAAAAAATGTATTTGTTCTTGGTCTTAAATGAGCAATGGTTCTCAAAAATTCAAATGTATGTTTTTTATTTTGCAAAGGATAATCAGAATCCGATTTGTTATAAATTTCGACTTTATCAGCTTTTATCTCATAATCCTGTCCTTTTCCTTCCGATTTCACTAATTTCCCGTAAACTTTAACAGATGAAGAAATTGTCAATTTTGATATTTCTTCAAAATTAGGTAATGTTTCGTCTATGACAACTTGAATTCCGTTAAAAAATGTACCGTCATTCAATTCTATAAATCCAAAAGTTTTCTGACTTCTTATTTTTTTTATCCAGCCATTCAGTTCTATTTCTTTATCCAAATATTTTTCAGGGTTCAATTGCAACTCTCTTAATTCTAATAACATTTTTTCTATGCGATAATTTATATCACATAACTCCTTTCTGTAATTTCTGATTTTTAATAAATTATATCATATTATCGGACGAATTTTAAGAAAAATATTATAAATTCTCTTTTCTAATAAAATAAAAAAGACAAATCCTTATAAGATTTTGCCTTTTTTGTTTATTTCCAGTTATTATTAAGCTTCTTTTTTTTCAGCGTATATGCTTACTCTTTTTTTACCTTTTCCGAAATTTTCAAATTTTACATATCCGTCAGTCAATGCGAATAATGTATAATCTTTTCCTAATCCGGCATTTGTTCCGGCGTGAAATTTAGTTCCTCTTTGTCTAACTATTATATTTCCCGCTTTTACTAATTCACCGTCATATTTTTTTACACCTAAGTATTTAGGATTGGAATCTCTTCCGTTTCTTGTAGAACCTTGTCCTTTTTTTGAGGCAAATAACTGTAAGTTTAATTTTAATATCATTTTTTATACCTCCCTTATTTTTAAATTTACATATTTCTCATATATTTTGGATACTTCCCGTAAGTATGAAAACATTGCTTCAGTCAGAATATCGGCTTTATCATATTCTTCATTACTTAATTCGGACTTTTCCAAATCACAGAAAATGTATCCTTCTTTTTCAGTATATTTAAGATTTTTCAGTTTCAATACTTCAAGCAATCCGTTCAACGTCATTTGAGCTACTGCAGATACTGCTGAGCAAATTATATCCTGCCCATATTCTTTAAAATCCGCATGACCTTTAATTTCAAAATATACAATTCTTTTACTTTTTTTTCTGATTTCTATTCTTATCATTGAAATTCAGCTTTCCGACTTAATATTAAGCATTGATTGATTTGATTTCAATAGTTGTATATTGTTGTCTGTGTCCTTTTTTTCTGTAATAAGTTTTTTTATTGTATTTGAAATTAATCTTCTTTTTACCTTTTCCGTGTTCTTTAACTGTAGCAACAACAGAAGCGGAATTTACTAATGGAGTTCCGACAGTTACGTTATCTCCTTCTCCGATTAATAAAACTTCTTTAATTTCTACATCTGAATCTACTTCAGCGGCTAATTTTTCAACTTTTAATACAGTTCCAACTTCAACTTTATACTGTTTTCCACCTGTTTTTATTACTGCAAACATTATGTTCACCTCCAAAATTTCAAAATCGCTAAATTATAGGTATTAGCCACCCAATTTATGCGTATACTGTAACAATATAGCATATTTTATTATTTTTGTCAATTTTGAATTTTTTAAAATTCTATATATTTTTAGATATTTTTTTCAAATTTTTATAAAAATTTTTTCTTACCCTGTAGTTAATATAATAATTACTTTTTATTTTTTCTTTTCTATCTCCACATATTTTATATTCATCTTATGCTTACTTAGAAACATCTGCTCAAATTCAGTTTTTATATTTTCTTTAGCTTTTTCAGTATTATGTAAATCATCAGTATGATAGACAATATTATATCCGCTAATGTTATTTACCAGCTCAAGCACATCTTCATAATACTTCTTATGGTCTGTTTTGAAATACAGTTTCCCGTCTGTTTTTAAGATTGTATCCAGTTTTTCAAACAATTCTCTGCTTATAATTCTTTTATGTTCTTCTCCTTCCCAAGGGTCAGGAAAATTAATGTATATTCCTGATATTTCATTTTTATCTATAAAATCAAGTATTGTTTCTCCTCTTTTTCTTATAAATAATATATTTTTCAAGTTTCTTTTTTTTGATTTTCTTGCTCCCATTACAAGTCTTTTAAATCTCAACTCGAGAGCTATATAATTTCTGTTCTGAAATTTTTCTGCATTCCCCACTGTAAAATTTCCACTTCCGCAACCTATTTCAAGATATATATCATTCTCATTTTTAAAATATTTTTGCCATTTCCCTTTATGACTGTTCACTTCTTCATTGTCGTACATCAGATATTCAGGATATTCAGTCATTTCATACATATATTTATTATAGTTTTTTTTAGGTTTTTCAAAAAAATATTGCCATATTTCCTTCCTGTTTTCTTCTGATTTTTCATTTACTTTTTTATCTATTTTTTCGCCAATTTCTTTTATTTCCAATTTTTATTTCCTTTCATTATTTTATATAAAATTCAGAATCTATACAAAATTTATGATTTTATACAGTATTCATATAATTTTTCTATTTATACAGTTCTTTTAAAATTTTATCTATTTCATTGTTTTTTCTAAAAAATTCCGAAGTATCTATGATTTCCGATTTCTTTAAATATTCTATTATCTCATCCTTATTTTTTACTATT
>CALIJH010000010.1 GCA_938017765.1 uncultured Leptotrichia sp. | reverse complement strand
TGATTTTTTTCATTATCTCTCCTTGAAAATTTTATTTATTATATAATATCTATACTTAAATTATACTTTATCAGTAATTTATATTCTTATAATACACTCAAAAAGGATAAAGATGTATTATGAAAGTCGTCCAAAGAATAAATGAAATTTTAAAAGATAAAAATTTAAATAAACGTGAACTTGCTAGACGTTTAATAGACTTAGGTATGCGCGCATCAAAAACTGGAGAAACACCTACGGAATCAAGTATATATGCGTATCTAAATGGCAATATAGAAATAAAAGCCGATATGCTTCCATATATTGCAGAGGCTCTTGGAATATGCGAGCAAGAATTTTTTGTAAATTCTGCCAATGAAGTTAATAAAATTTTAAAGAGAGTATATTGTAAAAATGAGCTTAGCTATAAATACAAAAATATTATAAAAATCGGAAGTGGAGGGAATATGTCCTTTTCGGCAACATTAAAAAGGGAAATTTTTAATAAAGAAATTAAAAATCAGGAAGAGATTTATGCCGAACTTTTCGGAATTTTTATTTCTAAAAATACAATAACAGAAAAGGGAATAAATTTCACCACTGAAAATGTATCATTGGCAAAAAGAGTATATTCAAATTTAAAGTCTGTAATAAATACCGATATTTTTCTAAAATATTCTATTAGTAACAAACTGGGAACTCATAAAGTATATGAAATCAGGGTTGCTGTTACAAAAAAAAATAAACTTGAATACAATGAACTCTTGAAAAAACTGTTTTCATATAAAAATTTTTCAGTGGAAAAAACGGAACATCAGCTTGCAGGAATAATAAGAGGATTTTTTATAAGCTGCGGCTATATAAAGTCTCCCGAAAAAGGCTATGCTCTTGATTTTTTCATAGATACGGAAGATTCAGCTACTTTTCTTTATTATTTGTTCAAACAAATGGGCAAAAAAGTTTTTCAGACCGATAAAAAGATGAAAAGCCTTGTTTATCTTAGAAATTCTGAAGATATACTAGATATTATTTTTCTTATCGGAGGGGTTACTTCTTTTTTTGAATTTGAAGAAGTAACTATCAATAAAGAGATAAGAAATAAAATAAACAGAAATATGAACTGGGAAATTGCCAATGAAGCAAAAAAATTATCAACTTCAGAAAAACAGATAAAAATGATAAAATATATTGATAGTGAAATGGGATTGTCGGAACTGTCGGATATTTTAAGAGAAACTGCCAAAGCGAGGCTGGAAAATGAAGAAATGTCGCTCCAAGAGCTGGCTGATTTAATGGAAGTTTCCAAATCGGGAATAAGGAACAGATTTCGCAGACTTGAACAGATTTATACAGACTTGAAAGAAAAAAGCTAAAAATGAGGAAAAAGGTGAAAAAATGAAATTTTTATCTTTAATATACGGTTTTGCAGTTTTTATTAGAAATAAACTGTATGACTGGAAAATACTGAAAATAAGAGAAGTAGAAAATGTAGAAATCATCTGCATTGGAAATATAGTTGCGGGAGGTTCGGGGAAAACACCGGCAGTTCAGTATTTTGTAAAAAAGTATTTAGATGAAGGGAAAAAAGTCGGAGTTTTAAGCAGGGGATATAAAGGAAAAAGAAATAAAGAACCTATGCTTGTTACAGACGGTAAAGAAATATTTGCCACTCCTTTAGAATCAGGAGATGAAGCATATCTTCATGCATTAAACCTTAAAGTTCCGGTAGTAGTTTCTAAAAACAGATATGAAGGGGCAGTTTATTTAAGAGATAATTGTAAAGTCGATATTATTGTAATGGATGACGGTTTTCAGCACAGAAAGCTGAAAAAGGACAGGAACATTATATTGATAGATGCTACAAATCCTTTCGGCGGAGATGAATATTTGCCAAAAGGTCGGTTACGTGAATCGGTAAGTAGCCTTAAAAGAGCGGATGAAATTATAATTACTAAGAGCAATTATGTAAAAGAGGACATCATAAGTTTCATAATAAATAAAATAAAAAAATATGAAAAACCTGTTTCCGTTGCGACATTCAAGGAAGGATATTTTTATAATCTTGAAAAGAAAAATTTTCCTTTGAATGAAATAAAAGATAAAAAAGTGATGATATTTTCTTCCATTGCAAATCCTAAGATTTTTTACAATACCGTGGAAAAACTGAAACCGAATAAGATCGACGAAATAAAATTTGTTGACCACCATTTTTACAGTAATGAAGAGATAGAAGAAATATGTACCGAAAGTAAAAAATATGATTATACAATAACTACTGAAAAAGACATAGTGAAAATAAATAAAAATATAGAAAATTTACTCATTCTGAAAATGGAGTTTGAAATAATTTAGAAAAAGTAGTAAAATTATTAAATAAGAAGAAAACTTGGAAGGAGTTACACTGTTGGAAAAAAGTAAAAATCAAAATCCTATATTCTCTGGTATTAAAACATTTTCAGAATTTATAGAAACATATGGAAATCATTTTGAGAAAAGAAAATATTTTACAATAGATGAAGAGTTTGAAATAATTAAAAAAGAGCCGTCTTTTATTCAGGAAATGGCTTATATATTTTTTCAGACAAAGAGCAGCTCAATAAAAAATCAAATAGAAAGTCGGATAAAGGAAGAGTTTTTCCATACTTATAAGGAAAAAGATAAAAAAATAGAAAGAATGTCAAAGTTTGAAAAAGAAAAATTGAAAGAAAGTTTTAGACGGTCTATAGTTAATAAAGATACAATACATTCGATAAAATTGGGAAATGAATTGTTTCATAGGGACAGAAAAGTTTTTTTTGAAATAATGTATAAATTTTCTTTAATATCATCAGACTGTAATAAACTGGTAAAAACGTTTTTTGCCGAAATAATGCTTGATATTGACGGTACTTTTAATGAAATCAGAAAATATACGGATGAAATTATAAAAAACATAATAAATTATTTCGTCAAATCAGAAAGTGAATTTATAGATTATTCCTGTAAAAATAGTATTGAATATTTTGTCCGAAATAAAACTGATTTGCTTTATAAAAAAATTTATATGAAAAAATACAGTGAAATTATTGAAAAATATAATATTAATAA
>CALIJH010000009.1 GCA_938017765.1 uncultured Leptotrichia sp. | reverse complement strand
AAGGACAAAAGATGAAAGACTGAACCTGTCTACAGTACAGTCCGCTTTCAGGCTTATATTTACAGGGATAGCATTAATTCTACCAGGATATATGATAAAGATGTTAGGCGGAGAAAATACTGAAATAGGAATAAGAAAAACTGTAATTATACTGACAATATTTGCGATAATAGGTATTTATATATGTGTATTTTTTTTGAAAGAAAAGGAACTGGTTAAAGATAATGAAGTTCATGAAAAGATAGGATTTAAGTCATCTCTGAAGTATCTGATGAAAAAGGAAATAGTGCTTTATTTTGCGGGCTTTTTCTTTTTCTTTAGCGGATTTAACATATTGAGAGGAGTATTGACTTATTATTTGACAATAATAATGGAACTTCCGATAAGTCAGATGACAATAATATCCGCTATATTATTCGGAGTGGCGGGGATTTTATTTCCTGTTACGAATAAATTGGGCAAAAAATATAGTTATAAAAAAATACTGATATTAGATATTGCACTTTTAATATTTGGAACAACGGGATTACTTTTCGTAAATAAAGGATTGGGAAGTATTGCGTACATCATGTTCATCATATGCGGCATGGGACTTAGCGGTTCCGCTTTTATTTTTCCGCAGGCTATGTTAAGTGAAATATCCGTAAAACTTTCTGAAAATGAGAAAGTCAGTCTTGAAGGTTTTTTATTCGGAATACAGGGACTGTTTTTAAAGTTGGCTTTTCTTGTACAGCAAATAGTTGTTTCATTAGTGATTACAATAGGGAGCATATCTAATGAAAAAGGTTTGAAAGTTGCTACAGGTTTAGGTGTAAAAAGTACTTTGACAATAGCATTAATACTTTTTGGGATATCATTATTTTTCTACAAATTAAAAAAAGAAGATTAAAATTTTATGGAGGTTTTTATGGAAATTAAAGAGTTGCAAGAAAAAGCGAAAGAGCTTAGAAAAGACATTATTGAAATGATTTACAGGGCTAAATCGGGTCATCCTGGAGGATCCCTTTCAATAGCTGATATTATGGCTGTATTATACTGGAAAGAAATGAATGTAGATCCTCAAAATCCTAAAGATGAAAATAGGGACAGATTTGTATTGAGCAAAGGACATGCAGCTCCTGTTCTTTATGCTTCATTGATAGAAAAAGGTTATGTAAGCAAAGATTTGATACCTACTTTGAGAAAATGGGGGTCTCCTCTGCAAGGACATCCTGATATGAAAAAACTTTCAGGTGTTGAAATGTCGACAGGCTCGCTTGGTCAGGGGCTGTCAGTGGCAAATGGAATGGCTCTGAGTGCAAAGATATATGGTAATGACTACAGAGTTTATACAATATTAGGCGACGGAGAATTGCAGGAAGGTCAAATATGGGAAGCAGCTATGACTGCGGCTCATTACAACCTTGATAATCTTGTTGCGATAGTCGATTACAATAATTTACAGATTGACGGAAAAGTATCGGATGTAATGGGGGTATCTCCTATAGCTGATAAATTTAAGGCATTTAACTGGAATGTCATACAGATTGACGGGCATAATTACGATGAGATAATAAAAGCTCTTGAAGAAGCGAGAACAGTAAAAGGAAAACCTACAGTAATAGTTGCTAAGACTGTAAAAGGAAAAGGTGTGTCATTTATGGAAAATAATGCAGGATTCCACGGTGCGGCTCCTAATGATGAGGAGTATAAAAAAGCAATGGAAGAATTACAATAGGAGGTTATGAATATGGAAAAAAAATCGACAAGACAAGCCTACGGAGAGGCGTTGGTTAAATTAGGAAAAGAAAATAAGGATGTAGTAGTATTGGAGGCAGATTTATCAAAATCTACAATGACAGTATTTTTCAAAAAAGAGTTTCCCGAAAGACATATAAATGTAGGAATAGCAGAGGCAGACCTTATGGGTACGGCGGCAGGATTTGCGACTACGGGCAAAATACCTTTTGCTTCAACTTTTGCACATTTTGCAGCCGGAAGAGCTTTTGACCAAATTAGAAACAGTATCGTGTATCCGAAACTGAATGTGAAAATATGTCCTACTCATGCGGGAATTTCTTTAGGAGAAGACGGAGGTTCACATCAGTCTGTGGAAGATATGGCACTTATGAGATCATTGCCGGGAATGGTAGTATTGTCTCCTGCCGATGCAGTTGAAACTGAAAAAGCTGTAATGGCAGCTGCAAAATATGAGGGACCTGTATATATCAGACTGGGAAGATTGAATATCCCTGTATTGTTTGATGACAGCTATAATTTTGAGATAGGAAAATCTGTAACATTGACTGAAGGAAATGATGTGGCAATCATAGCTACGGGACTTATGGTGTATGAGGCTATGGAAGCTGCAAAACTCCTTGAAAAAGAAGGGATAAAAGCAAGAGTAATAAATATGTCGACTATAAAACCTTTGGATAATGAAGCCGTATTGAAAGCAGCAAAAGAATGTAAATTCATTGTAACAAGTGAAGAACATTCAGTTGTTGGTGGACTGGGAAGTGCAGTTTCGGAATATCTGTCAGAAGTATATCCTGTAAAAGTTATAAAACATGGTATATATGATGTGTTCGGACAAAGTGCCGACGGAGAAACAATGCTGAATAATTATAAACTAAGGGCAAAAGATATAGCAGAAATAGTATTGAAAAACAGATAATTTACAGATGATATAAGTAAGAACAGATAAATAGAATAAATAATATGAAATAATATTTTGACTAATTATATAATAGGTGGTAACATAATATTATATAATAATATAACATAGTGCAATTAACACAATGTAATATTGTAATCTGTAAAATACATAAAAGAATAAAACGTATAATGGAATAAGAAAAATATAGAGAAAAATAGTTGTATTAATAAATAATGGAGGTAGTAACAGATGTTTAGTCCTATTCAAGAAACTTTTAAAAATATAAGTAAGGAGAAAGGCTTGTTTTTTTCATCATTAATTTCTTTAATAACGATATTCGTATTATTGGATACATTTATTTTTGGTGTATTTAATCTGAATGATTTTAAAGCAAAAATGGAAAATTCAAATCAGGCAATAGTCTATGTAAGAGCAATGACCGAAAATGAAATTTCAGCATTTCAAGGGAAACTTATAAAAATAAAAGGTATCCAGTCAATAAAATTTGCTTCCAAGGAAAGTGCTTTGGAATTACTTGAAGATGAATTGAAAGTGGACTTGTCCGAAGAAGAAAACCCATTACAGGACAGTTTTTACATATTTATCAGTAAAGATGCAAATGTAAATCTTTTAAAAGAAGAACTGCTTAAAAATCCTGAAGTAACTGAACTGGATATGAGAACTCAGACAATCGAAAAAACAAATAAATTTAGTAAAAGTCTTGACACGCTTATATTATTCGGAGGTATAGGCTCAATAGTTATAGCATCAATACTGATAATGAATATTACAAGTTTTGGAGTAAAATTGAGAAGAAAGGAAATAAGAGATATGGTAGCTACGGGAGTGTCAGGTGCAGCTATCAAGTTTACTTATTTTCTTGAAGGAATAATATTGATTGTACTTTCGTCCATAGCAGGTTTCCTGGTTTTCTGGAAACTTCAGAAATTTATCGTCGAAGGTATCAATATATTACATTCGGGAATTATAGGTAATTCCACACCGAAAGAATTATGGGGAATTTATCTTATCTCATTATTAGTAGGAGTTATAATAACACTTTTCTCAAACTTTATAGGGTTACACGGATATTACAGAATAAAAGATACAAATAATAAAAATGGCGGAAATAGTGGAAATGACAAAAAAGAAAAAAAAGATAATGATAAAAAAGATGAGACAACCTTAAATGTAAAATCTTTTTTCAATAATAAAACCGGAGATGAGAAAAAATAAGGAGTAAAGATGAAAAAGAATATATTAAAAGTTTCATTATTTATTTGTACGATATTTCTGATTTTTGCGGACCAAATAGAGGAAAATAAGAAAAGAATACAACAGATTGACAATCAGGTTGATCAGAATAATCAAAAAATCAATAAAAATAAGACTGAAATCTCAAAATATAAGAATACTGAAAATGCGACTTTAACTCAAGTAAAAAAACTTGATAAAGATATTGCAAGATTACAAGCTGAATACAACGCAGCTGAAAGAAAATATACTGAAATATTGAGACAAATAGGAGTAAACAACGAAAATATCAGAAAAAATATTTCTGAAATAAACAGAGATACTGAAATAATAAATGTAAACAAGGAAGACCTTTACAAGAAAATAAAAACGTGGGATAAAATCAGAAGAAACAGAGATATGGCAGCAGCCGTAGGGACTTCCAATTCGGCACAACAGACAAAAATGACCCATGACCTGAAAATACTTTTAAATAAACAGACAGACTATATTCAGGGTGTAGAGGACTCTAAAAAAGGTGTGGAAAGTAAGAAGCAGAGGGAAGAAGGTATAAAAGCCAGAAATCAGGCTGAAGCTTCGAAAGTGAACGCAGCGAGAGCAGAACTTGAAAGTAAAAATAGACAACTGAATGCGGCTAAAAAAGAAAAAAATGTCTTAATAGCCCAACTTAGAGGAAAGCAAAAAGTTCTTAATACTGAAAATAGAAAAATACAGACTAATAATAATCAGTTAATTTCAGAAAAGAAAAGACTGAATGCACAGATACAGGCTATTATCCAGAGAGCAATCAGAGAAAGAGAACTGGCAATGCAGAGAGCTGCCGAAGAAAAGAGAAAACAGGAGGAAGCTGAAAGAATTAGAAGAGATGCCGAAGCACAGAAAAAAGCAAATTCTGAAAGACAGAATGATGACCTTGCAGGACAGAAAACTACTCCTCCAAAAACAACTGCAAGTAATAAAACAAATACGGGATCGACATCTACTTCCAAAACGCCGGCAGTTCAGGTACCTAAAGGAACCGGAAATCTCATGATGCCTATCAAAGGCTCCATAGTCGTAGGCTACGGACAGGAGAAAGTGGCAGGATTGAAAAGTAACGGTATTGAGATAAGAGGTTCGGCAGGACAGGCAGTAAAAGCTGCTGACAGTGGTGTGGTAATATATGCAGGTTCACTGAATAATCTGGGAGGAGTTGTCATAATAGATCATGGGGGACTCGTAACAGTTTACGGAAATTTGGCAGGAGTATCAGTATCTAAAGGTACAAAAGTAAATAAAGGTCAAACTATAGGTTCTTTAGGAAGAGACCAGACTACTCATCAGCCTAATCTTTACTTTGAAACTCGTAGAGGAGTAAATATAGTAAATCCAATGGGTTATCTATAAAATAAAAGAAAGAAGGGAATAACAATGTATGATACTTTGAAAGAAAGATTTTTAAGATATGTAAAATTTGAAACAAGATCCGATGAAAAAAGTGAGACTATACCGTCTACACCTTCACAGACTGAGTTTGCGAAATTGTTGAAAAAAGAACTGGAAGAAATAGGACTTGAAAACGTATATATAAACGATTTCTGTTTTGTAAATGGTACATTACCCTCAAATATCGATAAAAAAGTTCCTGTAGTGGGATTTTTGGCTCATATGGATACAGCGGATTTCAATGCTGTAAATGTAAATCCTCAAATTATAGAAAACTATGACGGAAAAGATATAATATTAAATAAGGAATTAGGAATTACAATGTCTGTGGAAGATTTTCCCGACCTGAAAAAATATATTTCACAGACGGTAATTACTACAGACGGGACGACTTTACTCGGAGCCGACGATAAATCGGGTATCGTAGAAATAATGGAAGCGATGAAATATCTTGTAAATCATCCTGAAATAAAACACGGAACAGTGAAAGTGGCTTTTGGACCTGATGAAGAAATAGGAAGAGGAGCAGATAATTTTAACGTAGAAGAATTTGGTGCCGATTTTGCTTATACAATGGACGGAGGACCTGTTGGAGAGCTTGAATATGAAAGCTTCAATGCTGCATCGGCAGTTTATAAAATAAAAGGGAAAAGTGTACACCCCGGAACAGCCAAAGGAAAAATGAAAAATGCAAGTTTGATAGCAATTGATTTAGCTTCTATGTTTCCTGAAGATGAAGTTCCTGAAAAGACCGAAGGGTATGAAGGTTTTTATCTCTTAGACGGAATAACTTCCAATTGCGAAGATGCGGAACTGACTTATATTTTAAGAGACCATGATAAGAAGAAATTTGAAGATAAAAAAGAATTTGCAAGGAAAGTGGCAGAAAAGATAAATAAAAAATACGGTCAAAATACTGTGGAAGTTATTATCAAAGACCAGTATTACAATATGGGAGATATTATCAAAGACCATATGTATGTCGTGGATATTGCAAGAGAAGCATTGGAAAATCTGAATATTAAACCTATTATAAAACCTATAAGAGGAGGTACTGACGGCTCCATAATCTCCTTTATGGGACTTCCGACACCTAATATATTTGCAGGAGGGGAAAATTTCCATGGGAAATACGAGTTTGTGGCACTTGAAAGTATGGTGAAAGCTACCGATACGATTATAGAAATAGTAAAACTGACTGCTGAAAAAAATTAATTGAATTAGAAATATAATTCAGGAAAAATTAACTTGAAAGAAATTAAAGAACAGAAATATAACGGAATGAAATACAATTGAAATAAAAAGAAAATACAGAAATACAATAAGTTTTAATAAAAAAGTCAATAATAAAAGACATCTTTCTGAAACTGTTTTAAATTTTACGAACATAAAACACAAAAATAAATTATAGAAAAAATAGGCTGTCTGAATAATAGTAAGTTTTTATTTTTTCAATAATAAATAATTGTTTTTTATAAGTAAAATTTTTAGGATAAAAGAAAGATGTTTTTTATTATAACTGCAAGTTTTAACTTTATAACTTCTAATTTTGACAAATTTAAAAAAATTAGACTATTCCACTTAATTATTAAATTTTAACTTTGTAATTTGAACTTTGAAATCATTTTACAGTAACTTTAAAAATAATTCTTAAATTATTTCAATTTAATTATTTTAACGGGTCAAAGCCTAATCCAAATACTTTTGTAGTTTCAGTAACTGTTACAAAAGCAGTGGGGTCATTGACTTTTAAAAATTTTCTAAGATGAATGAACTGTCTTCTGTCGAGTATTGTCATCAAAACATCTCTCGAAACTCCCGAATAGCCTCCTTTTCCGCTGAATACGGTACACCCTCTGTTAAAATCTCTCAAAATATATTCTACAATAATTTCTTTATTTTCAGTAACTATGAAAATCTGTTTTCTCGAATTGAACCCGTCTATAAATTTATCGACCATATATCCTGATATATACACACTCAACAAACCGAAAAGAGCAAGCTCCACTCCAAAAGCAAACATAGCCAGAACAGTAACAAATGCATCGGCTATAAAATTGGACATTCCAAGCCGCAAACCAAAATATTTGTTTATTATTTTTCCAATAATGGACGTACCTCCTGTGGAAGCATCATAAGTAAAGACTATTGTTGAGCCTAATGCCCCGAATACACTCCCGAAAATAGTGGCAAGAGTCAAATTATTTGTCAAGGAATGATGAGGGAAAAATTTTTCAAAAATTAGAAGTACGGCTGACAAAAGGATAGCAGCATAAATACTTTTTATTCCGAAATTACCGCTAATAAGCATAAATCCAAGCGTAAATAGTATAATATTTCCTATAGTTACAATAAGACTGTTCGATATTCCAAAAATATGATTTATAATCAAGGCAAATCCAGTAATTCCACCGCTGGCTATTTTATTAGGGAATAAAAAAAAATGAAGCCCGAAAGAAAGCAGAGTAACTCCAATTCCTATAAATAAATATTCTTTAAAAACCTTAAAAAATTTCTTATCCATAAATTTATTAACTCCTGTTATTTATTATAATATTCTGATAT
>CALIJH010000008.1 GCA_938017765.1 uncultured Leptotrichia sp. | reverse complement strand
CACAATACAAATCACTTGAAAGAGAGGCGGACGCATGGAAAGAAAATCAAGAACAGCAATAATCGGACTGTTGCTTTTACTGATGATAAATACATATTCAATAAGTGCGGGGAAAAAACCGTCAGGGAGACAGAACAGAGAAGATACATTAAGAATAAATGCACTGGAGTTTGAGGAAATAGACATAACGAAAGTAAAAGGGATGAATGCTCCTGATGATGTAACGGTAGTATTGGATAATGACACATTAAAGTTTGAATTTAACAGTGATAAGATAAATCCAAAATATTACGGAATATTGAGAAACTTAATAGAGTATATAAATGTAAATAACTACAGGGTAACAGTAGTAGGACATACAGACTCTAAAGGGACAAATGCGTACAATATGAAACTTGGAATGAGAAGAGCGGAAAATGCTAAGAAGAAACTGTTGGAATTAGGATTATCTGCTGACAAGATAGCAGGAGTAGAGTCAAGAGGAGAAGAAGAGCCTGTAGCAACAAATGATACAGCAGCAGGAAGAGCATTAAACAGAAGAATAGAGTTTAAATTGCAGAAATAATCTTGATGAGATAATAAAATTTTTCTGAAAATATGAGAATATTATGAAGAAGGTATTATTAAATGAATAACTAAAGAAATAGAGAAAGAAGGAGTAAAAGATGAGTAATACATTAAAGAAAATGGAAAAAGAGTTAAGATCTTTTGCCAAAAGAAATAAAGATGTGAAGTATACAAAAGGTCTATTACTAAGTTTCTTGTTAATGGGAGCATTGGCATTTTCCGAAACATTGACATCACCTCAAGTAAAAAGTACGGAAAATGCAATAAATCAGACTAAGAAAGAATTAAACACATCAATAAGTGATATGCACAGAGCATTTAAGCAGGCGAAAAAAGAAAATAACAGACTGCTTAGAAATGCGAACTTGGAATTAATCCAGTTAATGGAACAGGGGGATCAGGTAATAAAAATGCCATGGAACACATGGCAATGGGGAATGGGATATACATTCAGTGATTGGAGAGGCAGCTATAAAGGAAAAGGAGATAAGAAAGAAAAATATCCGTTCAGTGGAATATTGGAAAGGGATGCGGATGAATTTAACAGATATATCCCTTTGGACAGTGAAAATAGGGATGCATTAGGAAGAGGAAAGAGTGTAAATTCGGCAGCAACAAATATGAGAGAAGGATTACCGCGAGGATATGGACTTGCAAGTACAGCGTTGGTAAAAGAAAATCCTATAACAGTGCAAGTAAGTGCAGGTATAACACCGAGAAATGTAAACAAGAACTCACCTGCGAGTACGCCTTCCGCACCGACGATAATATTGCCTGCATTTGAACCTAAATTAGTTACTCCGCCTGCTACTCCGGCAACTCCAAATACTCCGGGAATAAACTTGTTTAATCCTGTAGATATAACTTTTCAGGTTGGAGGTTTTGGACAAAACTGGAACGTACAGTTTTGGAATACAAGTCAGGGAGTTGTAGCACAGAATTATAGAAAATATGAGGTTCCTACAGGGACTTTTGATATTACAGCGAATGGAAGCTCTGTGTCTGTTGCCGGTTCAATGACTGCAACTGAAACAGGAGGTTCTACTAATGTTTTGGCTAATACGTCAAATGGTATAGGATTAAATGCTTTTATAAGTCATGTAAATGATAATGATGTTGATGTAACAGGGAATTATAAATTTACTTCTAATGTAGGGCGTGCTATATTTATAAGTTTAAATCCTTATCAATACGGTAAAAATACTGCTAATGATAAAACTTTTAACTTTCAAGGGACATTAAGCTTAGTATCAAATGGAGGCTCTGTTATAGGGATAGAACATCAGTTATTAGCAGGAGGACCGGGAGGAACGGAGACAGTTAATAATGTTGAAAGTGGACAGACAACGTCAATTTTAATAAATAGTGGAACAATCAAACTGGAATCAGGAAAAAATATGATTGGGATAGTGATTGATACAGAATATTTCAGTACAGATAATAGATCATATTTTAAAAAATTACCGAAAACAATTAATGATGGGACTATTGAGATAGGAGAAAATGCAAAAGAAAGTATAGGAATAGATTATGGTTGGTATTATCAACATACAGGTTTAGCAAATTTAAAAGGTCCGAATACGACAGTAAAAATAGGAAATATAATAGTCAACGGACAGGATAGTTATGGATATAGACAAAAAGCCTATAATAATGATTATTATGATGATATGTCAACGGTTTCTTCAGGTGGAGGAAAAATTACTTTAAATGGTAAGAAAAATGTAGGATTTGCCATTGCACAGGGAAAATCTACAGGAGATCCTATTTCAAATTTTTCAGCAATACAATTATTAGTAGGCGGAGAAAATAATATTGGATTTTTACGTACTGCAACTAATAATCAAAATGCTATAACTTTAGACAGCACAAAAGTAGGAGATGTTTTTAATTTTTCAGCAGATGCTACTAAGAGTGCATTAGTAAGAAGTGATAAGCATGAAGTAATATGGGATAAAGGCTCAAGTGCCACACCTTATGTTCTTACAACGGCAAAAGAAAAAAATACTTTTATGCAGGCTGGAAGTACAGGAACAGTAACACTCAACACAGGAAAAGTTGTAAAGGCTTCAATGAAAGAATTTTATGGAATGACTGCGGGAGATTTTATTAGTTCCCAAGGAGCAAAGGCTGTAAATAAAGGAACTTTAGAAATTGGCGGAGATAAAAGTATAGGAATGGCTGTAGCTAAATTAAATAATGGAGAGAGTACAGGAACTATAAAATATACAGGTACTGAGGGAACTGCTATATATAATTTAGGTACTTTCAAACTTCAGGGAAATGTGGAAGTAGAAGGAAAAAGCAGTACCGGAATATTTAATTCGATAGGAACAGTAAATATAAACGGAGCTGAAAACACAAAAATAGCTGTTAAAAACGGTGCCACAGGAATATATTCAGTTGGAGGTTCAGTTAAAATAGATCCTGCTTTATCTACAGGTAAAAAAGTGGAAATAACTGTAGACGACACGGCAAGTACAGACAAAGGGGTAGCAGTATATGCAAAAGGCGGAGCGACAGTTAATCTGAAAAAAGCCGAAATAGATGTAAAAAAAGGTGCAGCAGGAGTATCAGTAGAAGGAACAGGTACTACTCTTGATTTGGAAAATGCAAAATTAAAATATGACGGTAGCGGTTATGCAGTTTATGTAAAAGACGGAGGAACTGTAAAACTGAAAAATGCGGAAATCGAATTAAGAGGTAACGGAGTAGGATTTGAAAAAGATTCGGGAAGTACCCTTGATACAGATAATACTACAAAAGTACATATTTATTCCAATGATGTAACAGTGTTCAATCTGAAAAATGTTACAGGAGGACTGAGCGTATCAGGCTTATTTAATAACGTAAGCAGCAAAGTAGGTACTATAAATGTGGACGACAGTCATGGATTTACAGACTATAAATTAGCTTCAATAGACGGACTGGATGACTATAAGATAGATAAGGATATTAATAAAGGGTCATTGACTCCGGCTAATCACAGCAATGATGACTATGTTTTCACTAAATATCTGAATGTTCAGAAAGCCAAAGTAAATCTTATGGGTAAAAATGTAACGGCTCATCTGAACGGAACACAGTTAAATGAAATAGGTATCCAAACACCTGTAGGACTGGACATGAACTCAAGTGCGACAGCAACAAACAGAAACCAGACAGGAATTACTCTGCATAATGGGTCTACAGTATCGGCAGACAGAACTGATGACGGAGCGGGAGCAGTAGGACTGTTCATAAACTACGGAGAAGCAAAAGTAAATAGCGGAGCTACTGTAAATGTTGAGAAATCAGGAATTAACGGAGAAAATGAAGGAGCAGTAGGAATATTTGCAGTAAATGATTCAAGTGTGGACAACAGTGGAACAATAAACGTAGGAGGAAAGAACTCCATAGGTATTTTAGGTCTTTCTTACAGAACTGACAGAACAGGACTGAAAATAAACGAATTCCGTCAGACAACGACTACACATGGGGATATCGATGTGAAGAATAACAGTCAGTTGAACCTGAATGGAGAAAGTGCAGTAGGTATCTATGTTGAAAATAATGATAATACGGGTGCCGCTCATGATGTAAAAGGAGAAAATACTGCAACAGGAACAATAACAATGACAGGAACAAAAGCCGTAGGAATGGCAGCTAA
>CALIJH010000007.1 GCA_938017765.1 uncultured Leptotrichia sp. | reverse complement strand
AAATCACTTGAAAGAGAGGCGGACGCATGGAAAGAAAATCAAGAACAGCAATAATATTAGGAATAATGTTGTTGTTAGTAAGTGTACCGAATTTGGCTTTCAGAAAGTTGACAACAACACAGATAAGAGAAAATACAATAAGAATAAACGCATTGGAGCTTAATGAAATTGATATAACAAAAGTAAAAGGACCAAAAGAAGTAACAGTTGTATTAGACGAGAGAGCATTGCTATTTGACTTTGACAAGTCAAATGTAAAACCTCAATATTACGGTATACTTCAAAATCTGAAAGAATATATAGAAGCAAACGACTATGAAGTAACAATAGTAGGACATACAGATGCAAAAGGAACAAATGAATATAATATGAAACTCGGAATGAGAAGGGCAGAAAGCGTAAAAGCAAAATTATTGGAATTTGGAGTACCTGCTGACAGAATAGTAGGAGTAGAATCAAGAGGAGAAGAAGAACCTGTAGCAACAAACGATACAGCAGAAGGAAGAGCACAAAACAGAAGAATAGAATTTAAGCTTGTTAGAAGAAATTAATAAAGAAGTTAATTAAAAAACAGGAAAACTGAAAAAAGGATAGGAAATTTATTTGAAAACTGAATATGAGCTGAGAAAAATGTTTTGTATATTTAGAAGTTGAAAAGAATAAATTTTGAAAGAAGTGGTCAGAAAAAATTAGAGAAAAAAGAAAGGACAAAGACGATGAGTAATAACTTGAAGAAAATGGAAAAAGAGTTAAGAGCTTTGGCAAAGAGATGTAAAGACGTCAAGTATACAAAAGGTCTATTGTTGACTTTTCTGCTAATGGGAATGTTGTCATTTGCGGATACGTTGACATCACCACAAGTGAAAAGTACAGAAAATGCAATAAATCAAACAAGAAAAGAGTTGAATACATCAATAAATGATTTGCATGCAGGATTTAAACAGGCAAAAAGAGAAAATAACAAATTATTAAAAAAAGCAAATTTGGAATTAATACAATTAATGGAGCAGGGAGATCATGTAGTAAAATCTCCTTGGAGTTCATGGCAATATGGAATGAACTATTTTTACAGTAACTGGAGAGGAGTATACAAAGGTAAAGGAGATAAGAAAGAGAAATATCCTTACGAAGGAATTTTTCAGAGGGATGCAAATTTATTTAACAGATATGTATCTCCAGACAGTAAATTCTACAATAGCATAGCTAAATCTACTGATCCAAGGTCAGCTGCTTCAAATGCAAGACAAGGATTAAGCACGCAATATGGTATAGCAAGTACACAACCTGTACCTGAGCCTATAGTAGATCTGGAATTAAGTGCAGGAATAAGACCAAAAATAGTAAATAAAGCAGACTTGAACTTAGCACCGAAAGAAGCCAATATTCCTACTTTACCTAATGCTATATCATTCGCACCGATATCACCAAATGTAGTAATACCGAGCGATCCGTCGTTACCTCAACCACCAACATTTGCAGTAGTGCTGGGAGCAGATTGTAATGAGGGATGTATCAGTTCATCTGCTACACCAAGACAGACAACAAGCGGAGGATTTTTAGGTAATACAACTCTCAATAAGAGTGCTCAGAATATTACAACATGGTTACACTATACTTGGCCTTATAACAGTTTAGCAGAGCAATCCTATGCTTTTAAAATGTATAAAGAAACAGATACAACATCATTACCTAATCCGGATACAGGAGACCCAAATAAATATTATTTTAACTCATATAATTTTGGAAATGAATTTCCTACTCCTGTAGTTAATTCTCAGGGAACTGATAAAAACCATCAGCCTTTCTTTATAGGAGGTTCGAGATTCTGGGAAATAGATAACTATGGCGGAACAGGTACTTTTGAAATTCCAACAGGGAAAACTGTATATTTAGGAGGTATTCTTACTTTAGGTATGGTTTCTCAGGAAAACGGAGCAACTCTGAAAAACTCGGGAACTATTACTGACTCCGAAGAAAAGAATGACCAGTTTATAAGAAATTTACCTTCAAGTCTTACAATTCAAGGACCTACAACTCCTTATACTATTAAAAAAAGTGAAGACGGATATGTAGGATATAAGGTAGGGATAGCTCAGGTTGAAGAAAACAGTAGACATGGTTGGAATGGTAGTCCACGTTGGTCTCAATGGGAAAATCAGAAATTAGAAAATGCAGGAACTATAGATTTTCGTGGAGAACGTTCTATAGGAATGTATATCTATCTGCCTAAACAGAGCTCATCTTATGACACTGACAGAACATTTGCAAAAATGACGAATTCAGGAAAAATATTCTTAAGTGGTAAAGAAAGTTACGGAATGAAATTAGCTGCAAAATCTGATGATACAGCTACTATGATAAATAATACTTCAGGTACTATTGAATTAAGAAAAAATCCTGATGCAGGCGGAAAAGATAAAGCTGATAATTCAGCAGGAATGGCATTAATGCATGACAGTAGTGTTTCAAACGGTGTAAGTCTTAAGAGAGGAAATGCTGTAAATAAAGGTAATATTAAGGTTACAGATGTCCAAGACTCTCTGGGTGCATATGTAAATATTGACAGTGATATAACAAACGAAGGAACAATATCTGTAAATTCAGCTATAGAGAAGGCAGCCTCAGGTGCTCAACCTGTCAATATAGCAATGAGATCCGATAATCTAAATGGCGGTTCAGTAAATTCTGAAGTAATAAATAAAGATGACGGAACAGTACATGGTAAAATAACAATAGACGGTAATTATGCTATCGGTATGCTGACTTCAAATTCAAAACTTACTAATACAGGAACAATAAGCAGTACAGATGTAAAAAATGGAGTAGGTATTGTTGGTATAAATAATGCGACTGTAAAAAATAATGGAGTTGTAAAAGTATTAGGTACAGGAGATACAAATAATATAGGAATATTCCTAAATACAAATTCAACAGGAACTGCACCTTCAGGAGGATCATTGACTCAGTCTGTAGAAGTATCAGGAAATAATTCTACGGGTGTTCTTGTATCAGGTGGAAGTTCATTGACACTGGGAGGAACTGTTAAAGCAACAGGAAATGCAGTTACAGGAATAGTGGCTAATAATACGACTGTAACATTAAACGGTACAGGAGGAGTAACAGTCAATAATGGTACAGATGCAGCAGGTAAAGCTACAGTATCAGGTACAGAAAAAGGTTCTTACGGAATAGTAGTAAAAGGTTCTTCAGGGAACTTTACAGGAACTGATACTACTGTAACAGCAAATGTAACGACTGAGAAGTCTGTAGGACTGTATTCTGAAGGAACTCTGAAAATAAAACAGGCTGATATAAAAGCAGCAGACGGAGCAATAAACTTCTACGCAAAAGGCGGAAATATAGAAGTAACAAATGGAGGAACAACTGAAACAGGACAAAAATCACTGTTATTCTATACAAGTGATAGTGGTACTGTCAAACTTACAGGTGGAACGATGAATGCCACAATAAAAGGTGGAACAGACCCAAGTAACAGAGGAACTGCATTTTATTATCAAGCACCGGGAGCAACATACGGAGCATTTGACGATACTGCAATTCAAAATTATGCTAACAACACATTCGGAGGAACATTAAATAAACTTCATTTGAATATGGAAACAGGTTCAAGATTATTTGTAGCTTCTAATGTAAGTATGAACCTTACTAATACTAATCCAACGGGTATATCTACAGCTTTAGGACTTGGGGGATTGAATGGAAGCGGATATAAAACATTTATGCTATATTTAAGTGAATTAGTTGTAAATCAGGCTGTAGATTTAAATGATGCCAATAGTGCATATAATCAGTTGGAAATAGCAAATTCGTCTATTAAAAATGCTGATACGATAACAGGAACAAATAATAGACAGGTTGCAATGGCTCAGGAAAATGGAAATGATACGTCAGGAAATGGATATGCTGCTTCAAAAGTAACATTGACAAATACTGCAACAGGAACAATCAATCTGTCGGGAGATGAATCTACTGGAATGTACGCTAAAAGAGGAATAGTATATAACGACGGTACAATAAGTGTAGGTAAAAAATCAACGGCAGTTTATCTTGTGGATGACGGCTTAGGTCCTACATCAGAACCGGGAGCTTCTGTAAGCAATAATGGAACTATAACATTAGGAGAAGATTCTACCGGAATTTATTATAAAAATGGAGCTTCTACCCTTACAGGAGGAATATCTAACATCGGTAAAATAGAAAGTTCTGCAAATAAAGTAATTGCAATGACGTTTGATAGTGATGCAAATACAGGTAATAAGAAATTTGAGAATGAAGCAGGTGGAGTTGTAAACTTGACAGGAGATAAATCTACAGCAATGTACGCAACAGGAAACGGTACTTATACAGCAAAAAATTCGGGAACAATAAATCTTGCAAGTTCTTCAGATATTAATAATCCTAATGTTGCCATGTTTACAGATAAAACACCGATAGCATTGGAGAGTGACGGAACAATTGCAGCGGGAGATAAAACTATAGGATTATACGGATATTCTTCCAAATTAGGTGCAACTTCAGTAACAACAGTAGGTAAAGGTGCTACAGGAGTATATTCAAAAGGTGGAAATGTAACTCTTGATGCAGGTTCTCAATTAAATGTAGGAACAAATGACTCAGTCGGAGTATACTATGTAGGCGACGGAGGAACAATAACAAGTAATGCTTCAAAAATAAACATAGGAGATAGTTCATACGGATTTGTTATAAAAAGTACCGGAAGTACAGGAAATAATCTGACAACAAGTGCTTCTACAGATGTAACTATGGGGAATGATACTGTATATGTTTATAATAGTGGAGTAGGAAATATAACAAATAATACTAACCTTACATCTACAGGAAATGAAAACTATGGAGTATATTCAGCAGGAAACGTTATAAATAACGGTACAATGAACTTTGGTTCCGGGTTAGGAAATGTAGGAGTGTACAGTATAAGCGGAGGTACAGCTGTAAATAATGCACCTATAACAATAGGAGATTCAGATACAGGAAACAGTAAGTTTGGAATAGGTATGGCAGCAGGATATGAAACAAGTGATACAGGAAATATAGTAAATAATTCTGTAATTAACGTAAATGGAAAAAGTAGTATAGGTATGTATGCTACAGGAGTGGGTTCAACAGCAAGAAATGCTGCAGGTTCGACAATAAATCTTGCAGGAGAAGGTTCCATAGGAATGTATCTGGATAATGGAGCAACAGGTATAAACGATGGTACAATAACAACTGTCGGCTCACCAAAAAAAGCAGTCGGAGTAGTAGTAAGAAAAGGTTCTACACTGACAAACAATGGTACAATAAATATAGACTCTGCAGAAGGATATGCTACATTTAAAGTAACAGGTGGAATAATAAGAAACTACGGTACAATAACAGTAAGTGGAGGAGCTAAGGAGGTATACACTCCAGGTAACAAACCTACGACTAAAGAAGTAGCAGGGGTGAAAATAAATGCACCTGCAGGAGCACAGACTGCAACTATAACATATAATGGAACACCTGTAACACCTGTAACAATATCAAATGCAGTAGGTCAAAGAGAACCGTTGAGTTCTTCAATAGGAATGTATATTGATACATTGAGAGGAACTAATCCGATAAATGGATTAAATGCATTAGGCGGGTCAGAAGCAGACCTTATAATAGGAGCTGAGGCTGCACAAAAAACAACAAGTAAATATATAGAAGTAAATGGAGATATAATAGAACCATATAACCGAAGTATTGCTGCAAACCCTCAAATAGGAAAATGGAATATATATTCAGGAGCATTGACATGGATAGCATCAGCTACAATAGATGCAGGTACAGGAACAATAAAAAATATATATTTAGCTAAGAAACCTTATACAGCATTTGCAGGAAATAAGGCAACACCTGTAAATCCAACAGATACATATAATTTCTTGGACGGATTGGAACAAAGATACGGAATAGAAGCAGTTGGAACGAGAGAAAAACAATTGTTTGATAAATTAAGCAGTATCGGAAGCAATGAAGAAATGTTATTCTATCAAGCAACAGATGAAATGATGGGACACCAGTATGCAAACGTACAGCAAAGAATGAACAGAACAGGAGTATTACTTGATAAAGAATTTAATCATTTACAAAAAGAATGGGATACTAAATCTAAACAGTCCAACAAAATGAAAGTATTCGGAATGAGAGATGAATATAAAACAGATACAGCAGGAATAATAGATTATAAGAGTAATGCTTACGGAGTAGCATATGTTCATGAAGATGAAACATTAAAACTTGGAAATGCTTCAGGTTGGTATGCAGGAGCAGTAAATAATAGATTTAAATTTAAAGACATAGGCGGTTCCAAAGAAAATACAACAATGTTGAAATTAGGAATATTTAAATCAAAAGCATTTGATAACAACGGAAGCTTGAAATGGACTATATCGGGTGAAGGATATGTTGCAAGAAGTGATATGCATAGAAAATACTTGGTAGTAGACGAAATCTTTAATGCTAAATCATCATATAATTCATACGGTGCTGCAATTAAAAATGAATTGAGTAAAGAATTCAGAACAGGAGAAAAATTCAGCATAAGACCATACGGAAGTTTAAAACTTGAATACGGAAGATTCAGTACAATAAAAGAAAAAACAGGAGAAATGAGATTGGAAGTAAAAGGAAATGATTATTACTCAATCAAACCTGAAGTGGGATTAGAATTCAAGTATAAACAGCCAATGGCGGTAAAAACTACTTTTGTAACAACATTAGGAGTAGCATATGAAAATGAATTAGGAAAAGTAGGAAATGTTAAAAATCAGGCAAGAGTAAGATATACAGATGCTGACTGGTTTGGAATCAGAGGAGAAAAAGACGATAGAAAAGGAAACTTTAAAGCAGACTTGAATATCGGAATAGAAAACCAGAGATTTGGAGTAACATTAAACGGAGGATATGA
>CALIJH010000006.1 GCA_938017765.1 uncultured Leptotrichia sp. | reverse complement strand
TTTAAATTTTATTTTCACGTTTTATATTATATTCTATATTTTTATACGTTCTTTTTTATATTATTATTTTTCTTGAACTTGTTAAAAGCTATTATTCCCGTTAATATTACACTTCCTCCTATAACTGTTGACAATGTGAGTTTTTCATTCAGAAAGACTATCCCTGTTAAAGTTGATATAAAAGGTCCCAAAAACATAAAATTTGCTATTTCTCCTGTACTGTTTCCCATAACAAGGGCTTTTCCCCAACAGATATAGGCTATCACACTCGCTAAAAACGACAAGAAAAATATTATAATAAACTGATTTATATTCATTTTAGGAATTTCCAGCAGGGAAGTAGGCGAATAAATAGCCAGCAGAATTGCTCCTGTAAGCATACAATATATGGAAGACGCTGTTCCCGAATACTTGTCCGAAAATTTTCTTTGCATTATATTATATACTGCTAATAGAAAAGCGGCAAGTAACATCCAGAAAATCCCTTCATTAAAAGAAAAAACCCCTTCCCATAATGTGAGTATGATTATTCCCAAAAAGGAAATAAAAATCGAAATCCAGCAGTAAAGATTTATCTTTTCTTTTAAAAAAAGGACGGATAATATTGATGTAAAAATAGGAGCACATGCCAAAATTATGCTTGAAGTTGCAGAAGTCAGACAGCTTACTCCTTTGTTAAAAGTTATCATATGAAAAGCAAAGCCTATAAATCCTGCTAAAAAAAATATCGGAATATCCTTTAATGCAGGAAATTTTATCTTCTTTACAACCATAAATATTATCAACATAAAGAAAGTAAATGTATACCTTAAAACTGCCAGAGTTGTGGAATCATAGTATTTCGTTCCCAGTTTTGTAAATATTATCGATACTGCCCATAAAAATACGGCAGTAAAAGCCAGTAGCTGCGAAATTATATTCTCATCAAACCTAAGATTAATCTTTTTCAATCTCAATCCCTTCTTCCTTAACTCCTTTTTTTAAATCTAATCTATTATATCAATTTTGAATAGAATTTTCTATAAAAATTATTTAGTATCCCGAATTTCTGATTTATAAATTCTAAAACCCTTTACAGCAAATACTCTATAATTTGATATAACTGCATATTGACATTATTTCCTGTTTTCTGATATTATACTATTAATCTTTAAATAAAAGAAAGGAACAGAAAATCTATGGATATAAAAAATGAATTTAACAGTATAATGAAAGAACAGGAACAAATCGCTCTGGCAACTTCAGTGAATAATATTCCTAATGTAAGAATTACAAATTTCTTTTATTGTGAAGAAACAAAAACTTTATTTTTAGGCTCCCGTAAGGATAGTCAAAAAATTTTAGAATTTTCATCAAACAGTAATATTGCTTTTACAACTATTCCAAAAACTGAAAGCAAATATGTCAGAGGAAAGGGGCAAATTAGAAAAAGCAACAAAACTGTATATGATGTAAAAGAAGCATTTATAGCTAAAAATCCTAAAATGGAATTTATTATCGATAATTTTGGCGATGCTTTGGATTTATTTGAAATTCCTCTTTCAGAAGTAACTGTTACTCTTGAAAATCAAGAAATTCACATATTTACTTTATAAAAGGAAGGATTAGCGACTATGGATAACCATAACCGTTGCGGCTGGGCAAAAGGAGAAAAGGACATCCTCTATCATGATACGGAATGGGGAGTACCGTCCTATGATGACGGATACATTTTTGAAATGCTCATACTCGAGGGATTTCAAGCCGGACTTAGCTGGAATACAATTTTACAGAAAAGAGAAAATTTCAGAAAAGCTTTTGATAATTTTGATTATAAAAAAATTGCAAAATATGACGAAAAAAAACTGAATGAACTTATGCAAAATGAAGGAATTATAAGAAATAAGCTGAAAATAAATTCTACTGTAACAAATGCTGTATCATTTATGAAAATACAGAAAGAATTCGGTTCCTTTTCAGATTATATCTGGGGATTTACTGACAAAAAAAGAATTATAAACAAATGGAAAGACTTATCGGAAGTTCCTGCCACTACCGAATTATCCGACAAAATAAGTAAAGACCTCAAAAAAAGAGGATTTAAATTTATAGGTTCTACAATTATTTACTCTTTTTTGCAGGCAATAGGCATCATTGATGACCATTTGGCAAGCTGTCCTTATAAAACAAAAGAATAACAAATATAAAAAAGCAATATTGATTTCTTTAAAATTCATATATTGCTTTTTTTAATTTTATTATTTATTCTTCTTATTTTCGTTTTGGTGGAAATGACGGGAGTCGAACCCGTGTCCAAAATACAAAGTTCTTACTATCATCTACAAGTTTAGTCTATTTATCGCTTTAACCGAAAAGATATTAAACAGACAAAAGTCTAACGGCGAGATTATATAATGTCCTCAAATGATATAATCATACATCCGAGTGAGCCATTAAAATGACGTTATCTAAAAGAAAAATGGCGATTTCTTAAAGTAACGAGCTGCGACTTAGGCAGCTAATGCGTAATTATCGTTTCCGATTATATTTAAGTTGGATTTTAAAGCTCCCGCTTACTTGCCGATAACAAGCTTTATATCCTGTCGAAACCAAAACATTCCCGTAATTAATTACTAATGATTAAGATATGGAAACTTTATATCAAATAATTATAACATAAATGATTTGAAAAATCTATATTAAACAACAAATATAGTTTTAAATTCTATACTTATCTTCTTATTAATACAATATCTTAATCACTATAATAAAACTATTATTTTCATTTCATTATTCCTGATATTATCTTCCAAAATTTTTCTGAATTTTCTTCATATCTTTTTCCTGATCTTTTCTTTTCAATGTTTCCCTTTTATCATGAAGTTTTTTCCCTTTAGCAAGGCCTATCTCCATTTTTACCAGTCTTTTATATGTATATACCGATAACGGAACTATCGTGTATCCTTGCTCTTTTATCTTAGCCGACCATTTTTCTATCTCTTTTCTGTTCAAAAGCAGTTTCCTTACTCTTGCTTCAGGTTTATTATGTATATTTCCGAATTCATAAGGAGTAATATGCATATTCATTATAAAAACTTCATTTTTTATTATCCTTATAAAACTTTCTTTTATACTTGTCTTTCCTGCTTTTACTGACTTTACTTCTGTCCCTACGAGTTCTATTCCCGCTTCAAGCTTATCTTCTATAAAATAGTCGTGAAAAGCCTTTTTATTCCTTGCTAATACCATTTTCCCCTATCCCTCCTTTTCTTCAAGTTCTATTTCATGAACATTTTGAATGTTTTCCACATATGGAATTACTTCTATTTCCATTTTCTGATAGGAAGCTCCTGTAACTATGACTTTCATGGTGTTTCCCATTGTATAGGATATATTATTTTTCTTATCCGTAATTTTAAAATTTTCTTCGTCGTATACAAAATTATCTCTTGAAGTAAGGACATTATAAACGACCTCAATATGATTTTCGAGTTCCATAAAGACTTTATTTTTATTCATACCGCTAAGCCTCGCAATATATATATTTCCTATTTTATCCTGCATATATTCTATCAGTTTTATTTTCACGCTGTCTTCTTCAAGTTTGTCAGCAACTCTCTCAGTTTTTGAAATAATCGAGGCCACAGTATCAAGATTTTCAGAATATGACTGTTTTTCCTTTTCTTTCATAAACTTTGTTATGGATTTATCCAGCATTCTGTGTACTACAAGGTCGGAATATCTTCTTATCGGCGAAGTAAAGTGCAAATAATATTTTGAAGCAAGTCCAAAATGCCCAAGATTTTTATTCGCATATCTTGCTCTCTGCATTGCCCTTAGAATAAGCTTATGAATCAAATAGCCTTCAGGAAGCCCCGTTGTCCTGTCTATAATTGTCTGAAATTTCCCCGGATGCATTTCTTCAAGGTTTTTCAAATGATAGCCAAATTTTACAAGCGTTTCGTTTAATGCCGCTATTTTAGCCTTATCAGGATCCTCATGAACCCTGTATATAGCCGGTATTTCTTCCCAGAAAAGTTTTTCAGCAACAACTTCATTGGCTGCTACCATAAAATCTTCTATTATCCTTTCAGCTTCACCTCTCGAACGAAGCTCTATATCTTTTACGAGTTTATTTTCATCAAGAATTACTTTTATTTCAGGCAACTCAAAATCAATGCTTCCTCTCCGTTTTTTTATATGTCTCAAAGATTTTGAAAGGGAAAGCATATTTTTCAGCATTTCATATATTCCTGAATATTCCTTTATAAGTTTTTCATCACCTTCAAGGATTTTATTTACACCCGAATAAGTCATTCTATATTTCGATTTTATTACCGATTTGTAAAAATCATTTTTTACAACTTTACCGTTACTGTCAAACTCAATTTCTACAGTAAATGTAAGCTTATCCTCATCAGGATTTAACGAACACAGATTATTTGACAGTTTTCTCGGCAGCATAGGTATCACTCTGTCTACAAGATATATGGAATTTCCCCTCTTTAATGCTTCCCTGTCAAGTTCACTTCCGCTCTTTACATAATAGGAAACATCCGCGATACTTACAAAAAGCCTATATCCTGTGTCCGTCTTTTCCACATAGACCGCATCGTCCAAATCTTTAGCATCCGACCCGTCAATAGTAATAATATCAAGATGTCTTAAATCTCTTCTTTTCTCAATCTCTTCCGAAAAATCATCATTTATTTTATCCGTTTCTTTAATTACTTCATTGGGAAATTTCTCCTGTATTCCATTGTTTATGAGGAGAGCTGATATTAGAGCTTCCGTATCTTGAGGATCCCCTAAAATACTCACTACTTCTCCTTCAGGTTTTTTCTCATCATCTCCCCAGAAATATATCTTTACTGCGACTAAATCCCCTGTTTTGGCTCCTTTTATTTTCTTTTTCGGGATATAAATATCCTTCACTGAATTTTTTGGTCTTACAAAACCGAAGCTTAGATTATGTTCAAATACTCCTACAATGACATCTCTTGCCCGTCTTACTATTTTATAAACTTCCCCTTCACGACTTTTATTCGAATTCGTATTATTTTTAAGAATTCTCACTAAAACTGTATCTCCGTTCATTGCTGTATTTAAATAGTGGCCGGAAATAAAAATGCTGCTTTCTCCGACCACATCTAAAAACCCGAAATTCCCTCCTGAAATGGATATTTCTCCTCTAATCAGTCCGGCATTTTCAGGAAGAGTATATTTACCGTTTCTTTTTAAATAAATTTCTCCTTCATCTTCCCATGAAGAAAGTATCTGTTTATATAATTTTCTTTTTTTTGGAGACCATTCGAGCATTTGAATTATTTCCTGAAATGTCAGCTCATGGTCTTTTAGTATTTTTTTTAAATAATTTAGTTCTTTCATCTAACCCTCCTTAACTTTATTTTACTATTTTTTGTAAATTAAAGAGTTTCTGAATAAAATAATATTGGGATGTATGAGATTTTCCATTGATAACAGATATTCCAGCTTCATTTTTATCTCATATACGAGAGCCTTATCCAAATCAACTTTGGCAAGCTCTCTGACTTTTTCTACACCGTCCCATGTTCTTCCTGCTTCAATAGCATCCGCTAAATAAATTATTTTTGAAAGAATGCTCATATTTCTGCTTCCGATTGTATGATATTTTACTGCATTTAAAATTTCCTCATTGTCGATTCCGAATAAGTCATAATTATTTCTTATAAATTCCGCCCCTGCAAATCCGTGTAATATCGCTGTAGTCTTTGACATCTCGTCTTCAATTTCAGGATATTTCCCTTTAGTCAGTTCTATCATAACAGGAAGTTCAAAAAATTTGGCTACATCGTGAAGATATGCCGCTGCAACGGCTTTCTCCACTGAAACGTTATAAATTTCAGCGAGCTCTTTTGCTGCGACGGCAACTCTTTCCACATGATTATATCTTTTTTCGTCGAGATATTTTTTTACATTTGTTTTAATTTTATCAATATTTATTTCCATAATAAAACTACCTCTGATTTTATCTTCTATACTCAATCATTCTTTATTGTACTGCATTTTCTCCGTCTATCTGTATGGAAACAGCCTGTACATTAGGAAAATTTTTCATTATTGTATCCGTTACTGCCTGTGAAAATCCGTCAAACAGTGTCTTATCAGCCTTCAACCCTTCAAACTGTGCATTCAACTTGATAATAGTTGTATTTTTATCATCAACATTTAAAGTATAAGCACTTTGAAATTTCATTTCTTTTGTTATATAAGGTGATTCTTTTATAATTTCATTTATAAAATCTCCTTCAATCACATTCAGTTGTTTAGGAATAGAAACTTCTTTCGTTTCAACAGCTTTCGTTCCCGAATTATACACAAAAATCTGTATTTTCTGAGTCTGTTCTTCACTCGATACCGACTTTTCGGCAAGCTTAGGATCCACAGTAACATTTATAGTTTTTGAATTGTTTTTATCATAATAATTAGCAGTTATTGCTCCTGCCGAAAGTAAAATCAGGACAATTATTAAAGCATTTTTTTTTAAAAATCTCTTGATTTTTTCGTTGTTATTATTTCTGTCCGTATCATTAGTTACCGTTTTATTAGTTACTGTATTTTTCCCCATAATTGACACCTCTTTTTAAATTTTTGATATCCAGCATTAATTAAAGTGTTTTCTTATAGCATTGGCTATCCCTGAAGCAAGTCTATCTTTTCCCGATTCGCTCAAATACTGTTCTATATCGCCGTAATTAGTTATAAATCCTACTTCAACAAGTATCGCAGGTGCATTTGTTCCACGCAGTACGGCAAAATTGGCTCCAAAAACTCCTCTACGTCTTAGTCCAAAGTTGGAAACTATACTATCCAAAACATCTGTGGCAACAGAGGCACTCTTCTGCTGATTTATTCTATAAAAAATGTCATTTATTATAAAATCTGAAAGCGGTACGTCGTTGTAATTTCCGTCTACGCTGTTTTCAAATTTTGCAACTTCTGCGGCATAGGCAGATTCTTTCTTGGAATAGTAGAAAGTTTCCGCACCGTTAGCCGAAGCTCCTCCCGAATTCAGGTGAATGCTTACAAAAAAATCCGCATTAGCGTCATTTGCTATTTTCGCTCTTGTAGATAACGGTATAAATACATCCGTACTTCTCGTCATTATAACATTATAATCTTTTCTTAAATTATTGGCTAATTTTGTTGCTATTGCCAATGCCAAATCTTTTTCTCTGTATCCGTTTCCTGACGCTCCGTTATCTTTTCCTCCATGTCCCGGGTCAACAACGATAGTATATTTTTTCTTTTTACCTGACGAAGTATTTTTTGGAGGTTGAGTAACCGTGCTGTTACCTTTCTGCCCGCTTTGTCCGCTGAATGTTACCTGAATCTCGCCATTCCTGCTTATTATTTTATATTGAGTTCCTGCTTTCAGATAAAATGAAATAGTGGAAATACCTGCTACTTCAGTAATACTTACTGTATCCAAATACTGGTCATTTACTTTCAAAGTACTCGGTATGTTTTTTTTCACTGTTACATTCTGAAAATCCAGCGATAATACTGACTGTCCCTGATTATAAGTAGCTCTCACTCCTATTCCTTTTTTCTCCTTAAATGTTGCAGTATAAACTCCATTTCTGTAAGTTACTTTCTCCAAAGTTTCCGAGAATACAACTGTACTCATCAAAAGTAACATCAGTATAAAAATCCTTTTCATTTTTCCTCCTGTATTTTTTATCATTTGCCGAAGATAATTACACGATTTTAAAAGGTAGGCAAGTAATATTTTAAATACTGCTATTCAGCCATTTACTCCATAATTTCGGTAAAATTGTTTAAAAACGTTATTTTGAAACACTTGAAATGGCATTTTTCATTATAGTCATTTTTACATTTTTATCAATTTTAATTTCCACAGTATCAGTCAATACAGCTGCCACAGTCCCTGTTATACCTCCGATTGTAACTATCTTATCTCCTACTTTCAGAGCTTCCAGCATAGCTTTCTGCTGCTGTTTTTTCTTTTTGTTGGACAGATAAGTCGGTCCAAGAAATACTGCTATTATAACGATATATATTATAATCCATTGAAAAATTTCCATTTTTTTCTCCTTCTAAAAATAATATTCCTGTTTTGTATTATAACACAGTTTTATTTATAGTTCAATCATATACAAATCAAACCCGTAATAGAAACTGTTTTTTCTTTTGTTCAATTTTTTTCTATTCAATTTTTTTCTATTAAAAACTTTTCTTCAAAATTTTCAATTTTTTCTCAAAATAAATTTTTTTATTTCTGTAGCTTAGTAACATCACATAAATTTCCACACCTTTTCTTTTCGCCTTATAAAAAGCTTCCGCAAACTCCATATCCGTTTCGTGTCTTGGTCTGAAACTCTCGGCTTTTCTAAATACAAGAATTATAACCGCCGCTCTGAGTCCCTCCTTTTTCAGCTTTATAAGCTCATTTAGATGTTTTACCGCCCGTACGGACGGTGCTCCCGGAAAAGTGGCAATATTATTTTCTATCAGTGTACAGCCTTTTATTTCCAAATATATTTTATCTTTTTCAGTTTCCAGATAAAAATCTATACGGCTTTTATCATATTTGGCTTCGGGCTTTATATTCAGAGTTTTTCCAAAAGGGGACAATTTTTCATTTTTTAGTATGGATTCTGCAATATATCTATGATAAGCGGAATTTAAAAGAATTATCTCCTCTCCCACTTTTATTGCAACAACATCCCATTTTGTTTTTCTGTCCTTATTTTCAGCTTTTTTTATAAACAGCTCATTTCCCTTTACAAGAAGCTCTTTCAATCTCCCTGAATTATGCAAATGAGCTGTATTTTCAGTTTCTCTATCATTTTTTTCATCATCATCTTCATAAAAATTTTTCTTATTCTTATAAAAAGAATTATTTTTAAAATCAAAAGTTACCGTAAACCTTTTTATTCTTTCCTTAAAAATTACGATTTTATCGTAGTCTATCGTATAAATACTTTCTTTATTACAATTCTTATCATTACTTCTTTTTATCATTTTTTTCTCCGATATTTTTTCTGTTTTCCATTTTTTTTCTTTTTTATTTTTTCTTATTTCTCTTATTTTTCTTATTTGTCTTAATTTATCTTATTTTTTTATTTTTTTTATTTTTCTTATTTTTCTTCTTTTCTTTATTTTTTATCAAGATTTTTTTATACTTAATTATCTCATATTTATTCATTCGTGTTTATTTACTCACATTTATTTTTGATATTTAATTTTATCATGTTCATTCGCCTTATATTTATTTATATTATATATATATCACATAACCTGTTTATTACACAATCATTATATGCCATACTTATATCTTTATCAAGTATTTTTTACATTTTAAACACGAATGAAATACAAACAAAAAAATACATTTATAAAATTTATTGAAATTTTACTATAAAAAACATAAAACATCGGATAGAAAAAATAATATGTTCAATTTTTGGCTATTTTATTATTTTTTCTTTATAAATAATCGTTTTATATTTTTTACTAAGCAAAATTTTATTAAATAAATGTATTTTAATATATTTTACTATTAACAGACTGATTTTAATGTATTGTATTATTTATTATATTCTTTTGAAAACTGTTGTTTTCTTCAGAAAAGTAATTCTTAAATTCTGATTTTTTAATAATTCTCTGATTGCTGCTTCCTCTAAATTCAAGGTCAGGAGCATATAACTGCTTTATAAAAGGCCCGTCAACCAATACGTCAATATACTCAAGGCATTTTTTTCTGTCTTTATCAAGTTTTATACTCTCAAGGGTATATCCTGTATAGAGCCATATATTTTTCCCTGTTCTTTCTTTTAAAAATCTCAACACTTTGAGCATATCCACAGGATTATACAGAGGGTCTCCGCCACTGACAGTAATTCCGTCCAGAATAGAATTTTCATTTATTTCTTTTGCAATTTCTTCAAGCATTTCATAAGTTACAAGCTCTCCATTATTCGGATTCCAAGACTTTTCGTTATGACAGCCGGGACATTTATGGATACAGCCTGAAAAATAGAGGGAATATCTGAAACCTACTCCGTCCACTATTGTTTCTTTAAAAGTTTTTAAAATTCTTAAACTGAAATCATTTTTTATACCCATAAAAATCACTTTCCTTTTACTTTTTCCCAATATTTTTATCTCAATCCATGTTTTACTCTATCTTTTTCTTCAGCCTTTTTTGCACTGTTCCAGCAATCCAGATCTCCCGTAAGATACCCTGTAATTCTTCTTATTTTGGAAATATCATGACTTCCGCAAACAGGACATTCATCGTATATTATAGTCTCCGTTCCGCATGTTCTGCATCTATCCACAGGATGATTTATGGAACCGTATCCGATTTCACTGTCTTTCATTGTTTTTACTATTTTCAGTATTACTCCCAAATTCTTTCTTGCTTCTCCGTCCAGTTCCACATATGTAATGTGTCCTCCGCTCGTCAGCTTATGAAAAGGTGCCTCTTTCTTAATTTTTTCAAATATACCCACCTTATTTCTCACATCGATATGAAAAGAATTTACATAATAATCCCTGTCCGTTACATTTTCGATTTCTCCAAATTCTTTTTTATCAATTCTCAGGAATCTTCCCGCCAGACTTTCCGCCGGAGTTGCCAAAATAGAATAATTCAGTTTATATGTTTTTCTCAACTCTTCGGCTATTTCATTCATCATTTCCACTGTATCATAAAGAGTGTTGTAAGCTAAACTGCTGCTGCCATGTTCTGTATCAAAAAGAGCATACATTGCATTAGCACCGCCTACAAATCCTATACTTAATGAACCTGTATTCAGAATATCGTATAATTCTTCATTCGGGTCGGCTTTTGCCATTCCTTTCCATAAATTATTAGCCCTCATAAAAGGAAACTGTTTTGCCAGTGCCGTCTGCTGGAATTTATATCTTTCAAGCAGTTGTTCCGCCACAAAATAAGTCATTTCCTTTACTTTTGTCTGAAATTCTCCTGCAAGCAGTTTATTTTTTTTATCCTGTTTTTCCTGTTCATTACTGAAAACCATTGTATTTATAATATTTTCAACTTTTTTTCTCGTCTGAACGGCTATTCTCGGAAAATTTATACTTGTAAATGACAAATTTCCTCGTCCCAAACTGCTTTTTTCTCCATTCAGATTTTCAAATACTCTTGTTCTGCAACCCATTGTAGCTACTTCATATCTATATTTGAGAGGGTCATTTATATCCCATAACTTATGACTGTTGAAAGAAGTATCTAAAAACAGAAAATTCGGGAACAATCTTCTGCTCGTAGTTCTGCACGCCAGTAATAAAAGGTCGAAATTTGGTGTCTGAAATTTTATTTTCCCGTCCAACATATCATCGATTTTTTCAATATTTTCCATTGCAAAATTATAATCTTCTTCCGAATAGCTAAGTCCTTCTTTTACTTTAAAAATCTGTATTGGAAATATAGGAGTTTCTCTTTTCCCGAGACCGTCCTCAGTCGCTTTTAAAAGCTCCCTTATTACCATTCTTCCTTCTTCGGAATAATCGGTTCCATAGTTGATTGATGAAAATACGACCTGATTTCCTCCGCGGGAATGCATAGTATTCAGATTATGCAGAAATCCCTCCATTGCCTGATAAGTCTCAAGTCTTGTGTCATCATAGGCGATTTCCAGTAATCTTTTAATCTGTGATTTTTCAATATTCAGATGTTCGGATATTTTTTGTGCAGCATTGTCATCAGGCAATATTGTATGAATATTTTCATTTATAAAAGATTTTACTTTTTTATTTGTTTCATCAACATAATCAAGGGAGAGAAAGCTCAAAATTCTATATCTGAAATGTCTTCGGAACGATTTCAACACTCCTTTTGCCATATAAAAATCAAATGCAGGTATAGCCTGTCCTCCATGCTGCTCGTTCTGATTTGTCTGAAAAATGATTGTGGCTAAAGTTGCATAAGTACTTATACTCTTAGCTTCCCTGATATATCCATGCTTTGTCTGAAAACCGTGTTCAAACATATCAGCCAGATCATACTGAAGACACGTAGTAGTCTTACTCGGATAATAGTCAAGGTCATGAATATGTATTTCCCCTTTCTGATGTGCCTCGGAAAATTTGGGTGAAATCAGATTTTCCAAAGCATACATTTTGGAAACCTCACTTGCAAATCTCATCATCTGTCCTGCCGGTGTCATGGAAGACATATTTGCATTTTCATTATTTATATCATTTTTTTCGACAGTTATTATTCCGTCAATTATATTTTTCAATGGTTCGGATATTTGCATTATGATTTCCTCCTGATATTTTCTTAACTTGACGATTATTTATTAGTCATAATTTTTTCTTCAGTTTCTTTTCTTCTGTTCTTTGATTTTTTATTTTTTGTAACACATCATATACTATATGTTGTTTATTTTTTAAAATATAACACAATATTTCGTGTTTTTCAAGCTGATTTTTTTAAAAATAAGGCTATTTTAATCTATAAAACTCTATATACCAAGATTTTATCTGAAATAAAAATTATTTCTAACAAAAAATAAAGATTAAAAAATAATAGTCTGTTTACTAATATTTAATAATCTTTAATTTTATATTTTATAGAGTTATTCTGAAAAGATGAGATAATTCATAATGATCACGACATAAGTCATCAATAGTTTTATCTTTGCTATTATATATTTTTTCCAGTCCTGCTATTACAATTTGGACTGCGGTTTCTGCATAAAAGTATAAATAAAAATGGGAAGAAGAAACATTAAAATAGCTGATAATATTATAATAAGTAATATTTCTAATTTTTTTCTCATTATTTTCTCCTATTTTCCTGTTTTATTGATGTTGTTATCAATAATCTTTTAAAAAGCAATTTTCATCTAATTTTTCGTGTTCTCTTTCAAGATATAATTTAAAGTAACCTCGGGAAGTTATCGGTTCTTTATCATCATTTTGATATTTTGCACCGATAATGATATCTTCGTTTTCATTAGTTACTCTGCCAATTTTAGAAAAATAATCATTAAATGATTTATTATCTTTGTATTTTGCATACAACGAAGGAACAGGCGGAGGCCCAAAATCATCTACTTCATCTTCAACTTCAAATTCATCATAACTGAAAATATCATTTTGAAAATAAGGTCTCATCATTTTATTTAAATCTTCTCTTTCTTTATCAGTATCGGATTCATAATATTTTCCGTTTTTATAATAAATTCTTTCTTCCTTATCAACTTTTCCATTAATATAACTTATAAATATTCCTGTCCAAAAGTTAGAATACATTTTATTTAAAGTTATACTTTTATAGTATCTGTTATTATCTTTGTAATAAGAGTAAGATAACTCATAATGATCACGACATAAGTCATCAATAGTTTTATCTTTGCT
>CALIJH010000005.1 GCA_938017765.1 uncultured Leptotrichia sp. | reverse complement strand
ACTGCAACATAATATGTGATCTACAGTTTTCACCTGGTTTTGGTTTTGGAAAGTGCAAATTTACAAATTCATCATATTTATCTGCTACAATTCTAATTTTCATTGACGTATCATTATATGTTTTTTCTAGATAAGTGTTTAATTTTTTTATTCTGCTGATTGTCCATCTTTCCCTAAGATTATTTATTAGAATACAGGAATTATAACATCCTTATATTTTTCTTCAATAAACTTTTTGACTTTTTCAGATTGAAGAGCTTTCAGTAATTTCTGTATTTTTTCTTCTTTTTCTCTTCCTTTCAGTGTTGCCAATACATTTGCATAAGGAGAGTCTTTATCTTCCGCAAGTATTCCGTCCTGCTTATAGGATAATCCCGCATTTAAAGCAAAGCTGCTGTTTACTATGGAAGCTGCCACTTCATCCAGTCTTGGTGCCAGCTGGTCAGCTGATAGCTCTACAAATTTGATATTCTTAGGATTTTCTGCTATATCATCTAACGTAGCATCCTGTTTTGTATTATCCTTTAATTTTATAACTCCTCCTTTATCAAGCAATATCAATGATCTTGCTGCATTTGTAGGATCATCGGGTATCAGAATTGTATCTCCGTCTTTTAGTTCACTGACATTTTTTATTTTTCTTGAATACAGTGCCAGTGTAGGCAAATATATTTTTCCTACAGCGGCCATTTCAAATCCGTTTTTCTTTCCAAAATTTTCCATATACGGTATATGTTGGAACAAATTCGCATCCACTTCTTTTGTCTGTAAAACTTTATTCGGTTGAACATAATCATTGAAAGTAACTATTTCAAGTTCTATCCCTTCATTTTTCAGGTCTTCTTTTATTACTTCAAGGATTTCTCCCGCAGGAATGGGTGTTGCAGCTACTTTCAATTTTTCAGTCTTTTTCTGTTCTCCCTCACTGTTTTCTTTCTGTCCGCACGAAAGTGCAAATAATAAAATTGATAATATAATTAATAATATTTTTTTCATTTTTATTCCTCCTTAATTAAATAAATTTTTTATTTCATAATCTTTTTAAATATAATTTTTATTATTGATTTTCTTTTATCAAATAAAATATAATTATCCTTTTCTTCTGCTGTTTATTCTTTTCACTATTCTATCTCCTATAAATTGGATAATCTGAACAAGAATGATGATGACTATCGTCGCCTGCCACATTATTTCAGGATTTGACCTCGTATATCCGTCAATTACTGCTGAATTTCCGAGTCCTCCACCTCCGATAGAACCCGCAATAGCGGAATATCCGATTAAGCTTATTATTGTAAGAGTAAGACCATGAATCAACGACGGCAATGCTTCGGGTATCATAACTTTAAAAATTATTTCGTTTACTGTTGCTCCCATTGCTTTTGATGCTTCAATAAGGCCCTCATCTACTTCTTTTAATGCTCCTTCAATTATTCTTGCAACAAAAGGCGCAGCCCCTAAAGATAATGGTATTATAAATGCGATACTTCCATATGATTTCTGTACAATCAGTCTTGACAATGGAATAAGCAGTACCATTAATATAACAAAAGGTATCGACCTTGTAATATTTACAAGCACCATATCAAGAACCTTATGAAGCACCTTATTAGGTTTTACCCCTTTAGTATCCGAAACAACGAGAAATATTCCTATAGGAAGCCCTATAATCAGTGATATAACAGTTGCTATTGATACCATATACACTGTTTCCCACAAAGGTTTTATCATATTACTGAATTGAAAAAATTTTATCCAGTCAAATTTCATTATAATACCTCCAGTTCTACACTATTCATTTCCAACCATTTTTTTATAACTCTTATTTCTTCATCATCTGCAATTATTTCTACTATCAGATGTCCTACTACAGTATCACTCAATTTATCAATAGATCCGCCTAATATATTTATTTCTGCATTATATTTTTTTATAATTTCTGCAATATAGGGCTTATCGACCTGTTCTTCATTAAATTTAAGTTTCAGTTTGATTTTTCCGTCAGTTTTTCCATTTTCTGTATTTCTATTCTCACTTTCAAAATCATCATTATGAGATATATTTGCCACAAATTCTTTTGCTAACGGACTTTTAGGATTTAAGAATATATCTTTTGTCCTTCCTTCTTCAATTATCTGTCCGTCAGACATTATGGCAGTTTTATTACATATTTTTCTTATCACTTCCATTTGATGAGTTATAAGTATAATCGTTATTCCAAATTTCTTATTTATATCTTTCAATAAACTCAATATGGAGTTTGTAGTTCTCGGGTCTAACGCACTCGTAGCCTCATCAGAAAGAAGAATTTCAGGATTATTTGCCAAAGCCCTTGCTATAGCTACTCTTTGTTTTTGCCCTCCAGACAATTGCTCGGGATAATTATTTTTCTTAGAAGACAGTCCTACGATTTCAAGTAATTCATCCACTCTTTTTTCTATTTCTCTTCTATTCCACTTTCTTGATATTTCCAATGGAAAAGCTATATTTCCTGCCACATTTCTCGAATTCAGAAGATTAAAATGCTGAAATATCATTCCTGTTTTTTTTCTGTATTCTCTAAGTTCTTCCTGTTCAAAATTAAGTATATTTTTTTCAACTGTTTTTCTTTCTACTCCATTTTCTTTTAAAGTATGTCTTACAATTATGCTTCCTGAAGTCGGTTCTTCGAGTCTGTTTATAAGTCTTATCAATGTAGATTTTCCTGCACCGCTAAGTCCCATTATGCCGTATATGTCTCCTTTTTGAATTTCAAGATTTACATTATTTACCGCTTTTAACTCTTTCCCGTTTCCGATTTCATATGTTTTTACTAAATTTTTCAGTGTAATAAATTTCTCCATAATTACCTCTTAATCTCTTTCTTTTTTATCTCTTTCTTTAATATTAAATTATTTTTCTTATCAATTTTCAGAAAAAAAGACTCTCATTTTTTCCTGAGAGCCTTTTCATTTATTTATAAAAGATTTAGACATCACAGGTACAATTCTTACAAATACAAATAAGCCTGTACCTATTGATGATTACTAAAGCACAAACTTAATACCTATGACATACACATCGCTTCTCTAAACCTTTTCATTTTGATTTCCTCCAATTTGAATAATTTATTTTAAATAAATATCTAATTATTTTCTATGGACTTATTATATGTGATATTATTCCAAAAGTCAATATTTTGAAATATATATGTTTTTAAAAGTTACTATAGATTTTATATATATTTCTCTTTATTCCAAATAAATAAAATAGTAAACTTGTTTTTATTTTATAAATATCCTGTATAATCTATTCTCTATAAACATTAAATCCTGTTGCCTGTTTTGTCGCCATTATTGTTATATCCGATATTTGGACATGTTCAGGCTGATTCGCTGCGTATACTGTTATATCGGCTATATCTTCAGGTTTTAATGCTTTTATTCCTTTATAGACTTTTTCTGCTTTTGCTTTGTCTCCGTGAAATCTCACTTCACTAAAATCAGTTTCAACAATACCCGGCTGTATCGTAGTTACTTTTATATTTTTATCTATTGTATCTATCCTTATCCCGTCGCTCAAAAATTTTACTGCAGCTTTTGTAGCGCAATATACAGCTCCGTCAGCATACGCATACATTCCCGCTGTGGATCCTATATTTATTATATGTCCTGAATTTTTAGAAACCATATACGGAATAATCTCCCTTGTTACGTACAAAAGACCTTTTATATTAGTATCAATCATTGTCTGCATATCATTTATACTATAATTTTGAAATTTATCCAGTCCAAGAGCAAGCCCTGCATTATTTACGAGAATATCAATATTACCGACTGTCTTTATTATTTCTTTTACAGTATCTGCGACATTTTCATATATAGTAACATCCAGCTTGTAAATATAGACTTTCACAGCGTATTTTTCTTCAATATCTTTTTTAATTTCTTCGAGTCTTTCGAGCCTTCTGGCACATAATACAAGATTATCACCGTTTTTTCCAAAAGAGTAAGCCATCGCCTTTCCTATACCGCTCGAAGCCCCTGTAATAAAAACATTCCTTTTCATTGACATTACCTCCCGTAATTATATTTCCAATATAATTTTAAGTATAAATAATTTAAATGTAATTTGCCATATCCAACAGTTTATAAGTATATCCCATATTCTCAAACATATTTTTTCTGTAAATTATTGATTTATAGGAAGTTTCTCCCGAAAAATCATTTATACTGTTTATATCTATCAACATTTTTGCTCTTTCTTCATTTCTGTCTTTTATCGCATATTTCAAAGTGAAACCGCCAATTTTATAATTTTTGACAATTTCATCATTTTCTCCGACTTCTGTTTCTTTTTTTATAATTTCGATTATTTTCATATCCTGATTTTCAAGTTTTTCATAAAGGATATTGGTATTTTTCATTTTATTGCCCGATAAAACTTCCAAAATTCTGTTTTCAGTTTCCATATCATTTTCGGAAACTGCTTTTGCATATGCCAAATAAGAATAAAATATTCCTCTTCCATTATTTCCATTTTTTATGATTTCAGTTTCCCAGCTGTTTATACTATCGTCAGGAACGGAAGTAAATACAACAAATTTATATTTTGCTCTCGTTACAAGCACATTCAGCAATTTATATCCTCTTTCCTGATTATTTAACGGTCCGAAATTCTGAATAAATTTTCCTTCCTCATTTTTTCCGAAAGTAGTGGAAAGTATCATAATATCCCTTTCATCTCCCTGAACATTTTCAAGATTTTTAATGAACATATTATTTTCAATAAGCTGATTATATCTGTTTTTAGTTTCTTCATTATCATTTTCCCTCAAATAAGCATTCATCTTATTGACAATATTATTTTTCTGCTCAAGGTTCAGTGTTACAATTCCGACACTTGATAATTTACCGTCTACGAGTATCTTATCACTGAATATATATTCAATAATTTTATTTGCCTCATCATCATTTTTTCTTGTCTTGTATACACCGTTTATTTTAAAATATTCTATCGGGATATATTCTTTTTTTGCAGGCATTGGTACCAGTCGTGATTCATAAAATGCCGCATTGGAAAAATTAATCAGTTTAGGATGTTTAGATCTGTAGTGAAAATCCAGATAAGACATAACTGTATCTTCTTTCAGATTATTTACATAATCGAGCAGAGATTCACTATCCGCCAAAAATAAATCTTCTTCGCTTATTTCTTCATTTCCGCTTATATCCTGCTGTTCCATTTCCGCACCGAAATAATTTGAAGGCGGCATCTGATGAATGTCTCCCGAAATAATCTTGTATTTTCCTCTCATCAGTGTAGGAAGAACTTCTTCCAGTTTAAGCTGACTCGCTTCATCAAAGACTACCAAATCAAAAATCCCTTCTTTAAGAGGAAATACAGCACTGCACGTATCGGGGTCTGTCATAATTATCGGAAATATATCTTTGAAAAAATTTATATCCGTTCCTATGATTTCCCTTAATGTATTTATTTTTCCATATTTTGCATTTTTTCTGAGATTATAGAGCATTTTTATATTTTCACTTTTACTCATAACACTCAAAGCTCTTTTTCTTATATCATTCCAATATTTTTTTATTCTGTATCTCTGCGTATCAATTATATATTTATCATTTTCAACTAATTTAGGAATATTTGCCGAAAAATCTTTATATTTTTCATTTTTCAATGTACTTCCCTGTAATAACGAGTAATAATATGAAAGTATTAGAAACTCAGATTTTTCTTCAATTCCATTTTCTTCCAAAAAATTTATAAAATTATTTATGAATGCCTCTTCTTCTTTTGTAATCTGTCCATTTTTCTTTTCATCGACAAAATTTATAAATTCCATTTTATTATTAACAATATCATTAAGAATATCAGAAAACTCATTTAATTCCTTGCCGTAAATTTCATAGTCATATTTTGTAAACTTTCTGTCTGTATATTTATTATTATACTCATCTATTCTTCTTGTATCGGAATAAATATCATTCCATGCATTTTTTATTTCTCTTATTTTTGTGTTGAACATTGAAAAAGATTCGCTCTTATCAAACCACTCGTCTATCAACTCCTCCGGTTTCTGTAAAGGAA
>CALIJH010000004.1 GCA_938017765.1 uncultured Leptotrichia sp. | reverse complement strand
GAAAAAGAGGAAAAATTAAAGGAAAAAATGACTGACAGGGAAAAAAAAATTTATGAGCTGGAAAAAAAACTTGGCAGACATAATAGGGAAAAAGATTTGAAAAAGAAGAAAGACAGAATGTTATTAAAATATTTTCTTATAGCAACTAATATGGTTTATACTCTGGCAGGTCCTGTATTATTGATGTTAGGAGTGTATATGCTGCTCGAAAAATTTGTCTTTAAAGCTCAGCAGCCTATTGTCCTTGTGATACTGCTTGTAATAGGTGCTTTTGCGGGATACTGGACGTTGATAAGACAGGTAATGGATATTAAGTAATATTTCAGAAATATGATAATATAATATGGTAATATTGTATTATCACACTTGATTATATACTTGAACATTCAGCTTTTAAATGAATTTAAAAAAAATTTAAGAGAAAAAATAATGGAATAATAGCAACAATTTTTAAAAATTTACGAAGAAGTCAAGATTTATGAGCAAAATACAAAAGAGGAGTAATAGTAATGATGTTTAAAAATTTACCTGAATTAATAAAAAAAAATTATATAACTTCAATAAGTTTAACTGTAATGTCGCTTATTTTAGGTATTTTTCTGAAAAAACCTGAACTTTATCTCGGTTTTTTTACAGGTTCTCTGATTTCGATGATAAATACTTATTTGACAATAATCGGAGCATACAAAGCCGTATATGAAGGTAATCACGATAAATTTAGAGGAATGTTTGAATTTTTGAAAAAAATTATTATTTATTGTGCAGGAATGTATTTTGTCAGATTTATAAGTCAAAAATATTTTGATAGCTATACTACGAGAAATATTATAGCGACAGCAGTAGGGTTTCTAAATTTTAAAGTTTCATTATTTATAAATAATATAATATTAAAGTTTGCAAAATCATAATGATTGGAGTATAATAAGATTTAGATTAGAATTCAGTAAATATCTATAAGATGTTTATAAACAGATTTTATAAAGAACAGGAGGTAAAGATGCTTAAAAAAGTAACGTTTTTTGCACTACTGCTGTTAGGATTGACAGTTGTCGTTAATTTAGTATTATCATTAATTTCGACTTTCCTGCCTGTAAGATTTGTAATGCCTGAAAGTTTAATAGAAGCACCGACATATTACAATTTTGTTATAGGGAGTATGAAATTTTCTATCAGTCAGACAGTGTTAAACACTTGGGTAATTATGGCTTTACTTGCATTAATAGTAAAGAGAGGAACAGCTAAACTGAGTGTGGCGAATCCGGGGAAATTACAGATTATTCTTGAAGAATATTATCATTTTATAGAAAATATGTTTTTATCCACATTCGGTAAGTATAAGAAAAAATTTATACCGTTTTTTTCGGCATTATTTGCTTTTATACTTTTTTCCAATTTGAGTTTATTTCTGTTTCCTTTTATAATAACAGTTTCCAAAGGGAAAAATGGAGATTTTTACGTTAAGCCTTTTTTCAGGACGCCTACAGCCGATCCTAATACAACGATAGGCTTATCAATGATAGTAGTAGTTCTGTTTGTGTCAATAGCTATAAAAAGAGGCGGAATAACAGGATATATAAAAAGTTTAATGAAACCCGCGTGGTTTATGCTTCCGATAAATATAGTCGGAGAAATTTCAAAACCGTTAAATACGTCAATGAGATAATACAGTAATATGCTTGCAGGACTTATAATTGTAGGACTTTTATACAGCCTTGTGAGAGGACAGTTCTCTTTTTCCATAGGTTGGGCAGGAATATTACAGTTATACTTTGACGGTTTTGTTGGAATGATACAGGCCTTTGTATTTACCGTACTTTCATCTGTTTACGTAGGTGAAGTGCTGGGTGAAGAAGCAGAGGAAGAATGAATATAAAATAATAAACAAAATAAATATTAAAATTTTTAGGAGGATTAAAAAATGGAAGGATTAGTACAGGCAGCAGCTTTATTAGGTGCAGGAATAGCAGCAGTAGGGGGAATAGGAGCAGGTCTTGGACAAGGGATAGCAACAGCTTATGCAGTTGAAGCGGTATCAAGACAGCCGGAGGCAAAACAGGATATTATGCAAACATTGATTATAGGACTTGCAATTACGGAATCCACAGGGATTTACGCATTGGTTATATCATTCCTGTTAATATTCCTGAAAGGATAGTTTTTTAAATAATTTAAGTAATTTAAAAATCATACGGAAATATTAAGGAGAAAGAAATGTCAGAAGGATCAAACTTAATAAATATAGATTTTACAATGGCTATCCAAATAATAAATTTTCTAATATTAGTGTATATTTTTTGGAAAGTTTTTGCAAAAAAGATTGAAAAAGTGATAGAGGAAAGAAAACATCTGGCTTTGTCTGAAATGGAAATAGTGGATAGGGAAAGGGAAAAGCTTGCGGAGCAAAAAGAAGCTTCTGAAAAACTGAAAAAAGAATCCAAGAGAAGAGCCAATGAAATCCTTATTAAAGCCGAAAGACAGGCTGATGAAAGAAAAGACCAGATTATCTCTACTGCTATGGCAAACAGGGAAAGAATGATGATGAAAGCAGAAGCCGATATAGAAAAAATGAGACAAAATGCCAAATTTGAGCTTCAGAAAGAAGTAGGAGAAATGGCACTTGAGCTTGCTGAAAAAATAATAAAAGAAAATATAAAAGGCAAGGAAGATGAAATAATTGATAATTTTATTAACGAAGTAGGAGAATAGTATTATGGACAAAAGCGGAATTGCAAAAAGATATGCTTCAGCCATTTACGATATAGCAAAATCTTCCGGTAAAATCGGAGAAATCCGTGAGGTAATGAACCTTATGCTTGAAAAATATGAGGAAGAGGAAGAATTTAGAAAATATTTGATGGATCCTGTTACTACAGTGGAGGAGAAAGAAGAATTTTTGAAAAAGTCTTTTGATTTTGTAAGTGAAGATGCATTGAAAATTGTAAATTATATAGTAAAAAAGGGAAGATTGTCCTTAATTCCTTATATAAAAGAAGAGTTTTTGAAAATTTATTATGCAGAAAATGATAAACTTCCGATAACTGCAATATTTGCTAAAGAACTTTCGGAAGAACAGAAACATAAGCTAACAGAAAAACTGGAACAGAAATATAAAAAAAAGGTAGTTTTGAATGTTAAAGTTGATGAAAGCCTTATAGGAGGCGGAATTGTCAAAATACGTAACGAAGTTATAGACGGTTCCATAAGAAATCAAATTGAAGCTTTGAAAAAAACGATTTAAAAATTGGAGGTGCTTTTTCTTGAGGATCAAACCGGAAGAAGTAAGTAAAATAATTCGTACTGAAATTGAAAATTATAAAAAAACGCTGGATATTTCCAATACCGGAACAGTACTGGAAATAGGAGACGGAATAGCGAGAATATACGGATTAAACAGTGCAATGTCTGGAGAGCTGCTCGAATTTGAAAACGGAGCAACAGGAATGGCACTGAATTTAGAAGAAAATAATATAGGGGCTGTAATTTTTGGAGAAATAAGAGGAATAAAAGAAGGCGGAATAGTAAAAGGTACAGGCAAAATAGCACAAGTTCCGTCAGGAGAAGAAATACTCGGAAGAGTTGTAAATGCTTTGGGAGAGCCGATAGACGGAAAAGGCTCAATAACTGCCAAGAAATATATGGATATTGAAAGTCCCGCTTACGGGATTATCGACAGAAAACCCGTAAATGAGCCTTTACAGACGGGAATAAAAGCTATAGACGGAATGGTACCTATAGGTAAAGGACAGAGAGAACTTATAATAGGAGACAGACAGACAGGAAAAACGGCGATAGCGATAGATGCGATAATAAATCAAAAAGGTAACGATGTATACTGTATTTATGTAGCTATAGGTCAGAAAAGATCAACAGTGGCGCAAATTTATAAAAAGTTGCAGGAAGAAGGAGCTTTGGACTATACTACAATAGTCGCTGCTACAGCTTCAGAAGCCGCACCATTGCAATATTTGGCACCTTATGCGGGAGTTGCAATGGCTGAATATTTTATGCAACAGGGAAAACACGTACTCATAGTATATGATGATTTGTCCAAACATGCTGTGGCATATAGGGAAATGTCCTTACTGCTTAGAAGACCGCCGGGAAGGGAAGCATATCCTGGAGATGTATTTTATCTGCATTCAAGACTGTTGGAAAGAGCTGCCAAATTGAGCGATGAACTTGGCGGAGGCTCCATAACTGCGTTACCTATTGTAGAAACAAAGGCGGGAGATATATCTGCATATATTCCGACAAATGTTATATCCATAACGGACGGTCAGATATTCCTTGAAACGGATTTGTTTAATTCAGGTTTCCGACCGGCTATAAATCCGGGAATATCAGTGTCGAGGGTTGGAGGAAGTGCCCAGATAAAAGCGATGAAACAGGTTTCTTCCAAAGTGAAAATAGAGCTTGCTCAATATAACGAGCTTCTTGCTTTTGCTCAATTCGGCTCCGATTTGGATAAAGCTACGAGAGAGCAGTTAAACAGAGGGGCTAAAATAATGGAAGTGCTGAAACAGAAACAGTACAATCCTTACAGGGTTGAAGAAGAAGTTGTATCTTTCTACTGTGTTACTAAAGGTCATTTTGATGATGTGCCTACCGAAAAAGTAACTAATTTTGAACACGATTTGATTGAAAGTTTGAGAACGAACAGTGAAATCCTTAACAAAATCAAGGAAGAGGAAAAATTGACCGAAGAAACTGAAAAAGAGCTGAATGAGTATATAGCAGATTATAAACAGGACTATATATGGTAAGCAGGTGAGTGATATATGGCTGCAAATATGAAAGAAATAAAAGAAAGAATTGATAGCGTAAAAAATACGAGTCAGATTACAAATGCAATGAATATCGTTTCATCTACAAAGTTTAAAAAATTTCAGGAACTGACTTTGAAATCAAGAAGTTATTCGGATACTTTGGATATAGCTTTTGATAATCTGGTTGCCAGTCTGACAGGAAAGAAACACGTTATCTTTGACGGAAAACAGGAAGTCAGAAAAGTCGGGATCGTAGTAATGACATCTGACAGAGGTCTTTGCGGAAGTTTTAATTCCAATATGTTGAGAAGAATGGAAGAGATGATAAAAGACTTCCGAAAAGAAGGTAAAAATATCAGCATAATAACAATAGGGAAAAAAGCCAGAGATTATTGTAAAAATAAAGATGTGTCGGTAGATAGCGAATATATTCAGCTAATTCCTGAAACTATGTTTGAAAAAGCAAAAAAAATAAGTGAAGATGTAGTGGAATTTTATCTGAATGATTTTTATGATGAAGTATATCTGTTATATTCAAAATTTGTTTCTGCGATAGAATATAATATTCAGATTGAAAAAATACTTCCCATAGAAAAAAAGGAAGGGCTTCCTACAAAAGAATATATATTTGAGCCGTCGGAAGAGCAGGTATTAAGAGAGTTCATTCCGAAAGTTCTCAATATAAAATTATATCAGGCATTGCTTGAAAGTTCAGCCAGTGAGCATTCAGCGAGAATGTCTGCGATGAGACAGGCAAATGATAATGCTGATGAAATGATAAAAAAATTGACAGTACAATATAACAGGGAAAGACAGGGACAAATTACTCAGGAACTGTCAGAGATTGTCGGAGGCTCTGAAGCCTTGAAGTAAGATAAGGAGGTTTATAACTTGGAAAATAAGGGAACACTGGTTCAGGTAATAGGACCGGTTGTAGACGTAAAATTTCCGGATAAATTACCGGATATATATAATGCGTTGGAAATAAATATTGAGAATAGTAAAAAGATTGTTGCCGAAGTTCATTCCCATGTTGGAAATAACATTGTAAGGGCAGTGGCGATGTCAGGGACTGACGGACTTAGAAGAGGTCTTGAAGTGATTGATTTGGAAAGACCCATTCAGGTGCCTGTGGGAAGAAAGACTTTGGGGAGAATATTCAATGTGTTGGGAGATACAGTGGATGACGGAGAAGAAATAATTCCTGATGCTGTAGATTCGATACATAAGGAGGCTCCGTCTTTTGAAAGTCAGGGAACTGACTCGGAAATCCTCGAAACAGGGATAAAAGTCGTAGATTTGCTTGCTCCATATCTCAAAGGAGGGAAAATAGGACTTTTTGGAGGAGCCGGTGTAGGTAAGACAGTTTTAATACAGGAACTTATAAATAATATTGCCAAAGGACATGGAGGGCTTTCAGTATTTGCAGGTGTCGGAGAAAGAACAAGGGAAGGACGGGACTTGTATAATGAAATGAAAGAAAGTGGAGTTATTAATAAAACTGCACTGGTATATGGACAGATGAATGAACCGCCGGGGGCAAGGCTTAGAGTTGCTCTTACGGCTCTGACAATGGCAGAATATTTCAGGGATAAGGAAGGTCAGAATGTTCTTCTGTTTATAGATAATATATTCAGATTTACTCAGGCGGGAGCTGAAGTTTCGGCATTACTGGGAAGAATGCCTTCAGCTGTCGGTTATCAGCCTAACCTTGCTACTGAAATGGGAACATTGCAGGAAAGAATTACTTCCACAAGCTCGGGGTCAATAACATCCGTTCAGGCGGTTTATGTGCCTGCCGATGACTTGACAGATCCTGCTCCTGCTACTACGTTTGCTCATCTGGATGCGACAACGGTGTTATCAAGACAAATAGCGTCTCTTGGGATTTATCCCGCTGTGGATCCGTTGGATTCCACTTCGAGAATATTGGAGCCTGAAATAGTCGGAAATGAACATTATAAAGTTGCGAGGGAAACTCAGAGAGTATTGCAAAGATACAAAGAGTTACAGGACATAATCGCAATATTGGGAATGGATGAACTTTCTGATGATGATAAGATGATAGTAAACAGAGCCAGAAAAATACAAAGATTTTTCTCGCAACCTTTTTCGGTAGCTGAACAGTTTACAGGAATGAAAGGAAAATATGTTTCTTTGAGGGAAACTATAAGAGGGTTCAAGGAAATTCTTGAAGGACTGCATGATGATTTGCCTGAACAGGCATTTCTATATGTAGGTACTATTGATGAAGCGGTTGCTAAGGCAAGGGAATTATTAAGAGAATAATTTATTAGGAGATTTGAGTATGGCTACAGAGTTTATATTGAAAGCAGTAACGCCTGAAGGTCTTGTTTTTGAAAAACCCGTAACTTTCGTAAAAGTGAGAACTGAAAACGGAGATATAGGTATTCTGGCAAAACATGCCAATTTTATTTCTTCATTAGGTGCAGGTGAAATGCTCGTAAGAGAAAAAGAAAACATAGAAACTACTTATTATCTCGAAGGAGGATTTCTCGAAGTCAGACAGGATAAAGTTGTAATTTTAGGTGAAGATATGATGGAAGCTACTGCGGCTGAAGCGATAAAAATGGCAAAGAAAGCTGCAATAGAGCTTGCAAAACAGCATAAATTGAGGGAAGAACAGGACATTTTAGGAACTAAGAAACGCATACAGGAAAATTTAAGAAGAAAGTAATCAAGTTCGGAAACATTTACGTAAATACAGTCAGTTAAAAAATATAAAATATAAAATACGGAGGCCGTGTATGAAGTATTTGGATGAAATGACAAAAGAAGAATTGGTTAGTTGTGCTAAAAAAGAAAAAATTTTTTTGGGGCTTACATTTAATAGAGAGAAGATAATGCAGAAACTTGAAAAAAAAGGTTATAAACGTAATTTTTCTCTAAATGAAAATGTCAAATCAAATGAAAATATAAAGAAAAATGAAAGTATTGAAAAGACCCCCGAAAATAGTGAAAAAAAAGTTTCATTAGTCGAAAAAGTAGCAGAAATCAGTGAAAAAGCAACTAAAGAAATTGAGAAAATCAAAGAAGAAATAATAAATAAGGATTTTCAGGATGATAAAAATGCCATTAAAAATGAAGTCGAGCAGGCAGAAGAAATAGATTTTTCATCGGAAGTAACATATATTTACAGAAGCAGAAGTTACTACAGAAATTATCCTAATAAAAAATTGATAAGAAGTTTAAGAAAAAAGTACAGAAAACATAAGGATGATTTTCGTGGGGAAATAAATTTTAATTATAAAGGAATAGATGCCGACCAGATAAAAAAAAGAGAAAAAGAAACGGAAATTAACAGGGCAAAGTTTGCCAAAGGAGCAGAATATGAAGGGGAAGCCAAATCGGAAGATATTTATTTTGACAAGGCACCTCTACCTTCTGCGTATTTTGTAGATGAGGTTGTCCTGATGCCTAAAAACCCCACTACCCTTTATGTTTACTGGGAAATAAGAGATGATACTTTTGAAAAGTTGGTTAAAAATAAAAATGTAGTTGATAATATAGTTATAAAACTCTTTAAAGACGGTAATGAATACAGAAAAATAATAAGACACGAGAGAATAGGATCTCATTATATAGGAGAAATAGACACAAACCGTAATTATGAAGCGTTTATAGGTTATGAAGATGAATACGGAAATTTCTCCGAAGTTGCACATTCCGAGAAAGCTATATCTCCTTCGGATAAACTGTCGGATAATTTTGATTTGTTATGGGGAACTGTAAAAGAGGATAAAAATACAAATCAGCTTATAAAATATATTAACAGTCCTATTCCTACTAAGGAAAATGAAGAATTTATAGAACTCATGAGAAATCCTGTTGTAAATGACGAAGAATTTACGGTAGAAGTACTGGAAAGACTTTTAAAAATAGGAGCCTCGGAAAATCTTGCAGATAGGGAAATAAGAAGAACAAGACCTGATAAATTAATAATGATCGGTACCAAAAGTTCTTAAAATAGAAATATATAGTAATTAAAATGATAAATACAGCTGTCTTGGAATTTAAATGAAAATATATTTTAAAAAACAAGTAATGAAAATTCAGAAAGTTCAAAAAATATATTCTATATAGTATAAGACAGCTTTTTTATTTTTCATATTTCGATTAATAAATAAGTATTAAAAAATTTATCAAATCAAAAAAAGTCAATAAAATTAAGATATATAGATATTAACCTAAGTTTATTATAAGATTTACAAAAGTATAAACAAAGTGGCAAATTCTATAATGATTAGACGATTAAAAAAATAGGAGCATTATGAAAATAGTTGTTTATGGTGCCGGAGTAATGGCAAACTATGTGAAAGAAGCTATTATAAATTCAGGGAATGAATTTTTAGGATTTGTAGATCCTCTTGGAAAAGGGAATTTTGATACATTAAAAAATAAAGACATAGATTATGATGCGATTATAGATTTTTCTAATTTCAGTTTGTTGGAGGAGATACTTGAAATTGCTGAAAAAAAGAAAGTACCTCTTTTAATAGCTGCAACAGGGCATAACAGAGAACAAAATGAAAAGATTAAAAAAATATCCGAGAAAATACCGATAATAAAAGCGACAAACACATCAATAGGTGTGAATATCCTGAATGAAATTACAGCTTATGCTACAAAACTGCTAAAAGGATTTGATATAGAAGTTATTGAAAAACATCATAATAGAAAGATAGATGCACCGAGCGGTACTGCAAATACTCTTGTCGAAATAATAAATAAAAACCTTGTCGAAGAATATGAGGAAGAATATAAAATAGTCTACGGCAGGGAAGGAAATAGCAAAAGGACTGAAAAAGAAATAGGAGTACACTCAATAAGAGCCGGAAATATAGTCGGAGAACATACAGTAATATATTCCAAAAATGATGAAATAATAGAAATAAAACATGAGGCATTATCAAGGAAAATATTTGCAGACGGGGCTATAAAAGCAATCCTTTATTTAAAGAATCAGAAAGCAGGGCTGTACACGATGAAAGATGTCCTGAATATAAAATAAAGAAAAATATAATGAAAAATATATGAAAGAATAAATAATGGAGGATAAAATAATGACTGAGCTTGAAAAGTCCAAAGCAATAATACAGTTTATAGCAAATGCTGAAAAAACTACTCCTGTTGAGCTTTATACCGATGAAGAGATAAAAGATACGGGGGTATGCAGAGTTATAGGAAAAGACGGTTTGAAACTTTTAATCGGTAATTGGGAAGATATAGAAAAAATTATTAAAAATAATAATCTAAAAAACTATTATTTGAAAAATGACAGGAGAAATTCGGGAGTTCCGTTACTTGATATAAAAAATGTAAATGCAAGAATAGAGCCGGGAGCAATTATAAGAGATAAGGTTACGATAGGAGATAAAGCTGTAATTATGATGGGAGCTGTAATAAATATCGGAGCTGAAATAGGCGAAGGAACTATGATAGATATGAATGTTGTATTAGGCGGAAGAGCAAAAGTCGGGAAAAATTGTCATATCGGAGCAGGTTCGGTGTTAGCGGGAGTTATAGAACCGCCTTCGGCAGACCCTGTAGTTATCGAAGATAATGTAGTCATAGGAGCAAACGCTGTCGTTCTTGAAGGTGTAAGAATAGGGAAAGGTTCAGTTGTCGCAGCGGGTGCCGTAGTTACTGAAAACGTTCCTGAAAATGTAGTAGTAGCAGGAATGCCTGCGAAAATCATAAAAAATGTGGATGATAAGACAGCTTCAAAAACCGAAATTGTCGAGGATTTAAGAAAATAATCGTAATGTATGAAAAATAATTATTAAAAAATAAATTGTTGAAAAACAAGTTATAAATAAATAGCAAAAAAATTTTAGGAGGATAAAATGAAAAAATTATTATTAGTGTTAGGAATTTTAAGTATAGGTGCGTTGGGATTTGCTGATCCGAAATCTGATTTTGAAAATGCACAGAAATTAGCCGAACAGAAAAAAATAAATGAAGCTGTAAAAGTATTGGAAGGGGTTGCAAAATCTTCTGATAAAAATTATGCCGTAAAAGCTAATTTCCAATTAGGAGCATATTATTTACAAAACAATAATAAGGCGAATGCGAAAAAATATTTGTCTGCTGCATGGAAAGATGACTATACAGGAGCAGAATCTTTAGAAGCAGCAAAATTATTATACTTGATTTCAATTCAGGAAAAAAATATAAATGAAGCTGAAAAATATATAACATGGGCTGATAAAAAATCTAACGGAAAAGATGTGGATACTGTTTCAAGTTTGATTATATTCTATTTTGATAACAACATGCAGTCAAAAGGACAAGCAAGATATGCCGAAGCAAACAAAACTCAAAATAAAACATTTACATCTGAAATGAATTTTAATATAGGTCAGTATTACTTAGGAAAAAATAATACAGTACAAGCTAAAAAATATTTACAGGATTCATACAACCAGTCTCCTGATGCGATATTACCTGCCGGTTATTTATTGGTACAAGTAGCATTGGCTGAAAAAAATAATGCTCAGGCTGAAAAAATCTTATTGGAAATGAACAGTAAAACAGGTAATAAAAATGCTGAAATATTAGGAATGTTAGGTTCATACTACTTGCAAACAAATAATCTTACTAAAGCGGAAGACTATCTTAAAAAATCTGCATCCGCAGACAGAAATAATACTGACGCAAGATTGCTGTTATTAGCATTGTATGAGTCCAAAGGTGATACTGCAAAGGCAAATTCAATGTACAGTGAAATAAAAACAGCAAAAGGTATAAATCAGAAAACATTAAATAAAGAAATAGGATTTTATTTTGCAAATATGGGTAACGGTCCTGTAGCTGAAAAATATCTGAAAAAGTCAATAAATGAAGATAAAGATAATGAATCCAAAGTTTTATTAGGACAAGTTTACTATGCAATGGGTAAAAAAGCTGAAGCTGTTGCAATATTAAAAGAAGCTGTAAATAACAAAGTAAAAGGAGCTGCTGAAATATTGAAACAAGTTGAGGCAGGAGGAAACAGCAAACCTGCAACTAACAAAAAATAAAATAATCAGAATAAAAAACTAAATAGAAAATAAAAAGGGCGGTTTTGCTCTTTTTATTTTTTTGAAATTTTGTTATAATATAAACTGAAAATAGGGGGTGAAATAAGTTGGGGAAGTTCGTTTTTATTAATTAAATCTAATAATAGTTAAAATAACGGAAAGCGAATTTATAAAAAGGGATATGATAAAAATAAGGAGATGAAATGGCGAGAAAAAAAGCGGTAGAAGAAAAAGAAAATAATGCAAATAATAAAGAACAGTCTGAAAAAGAGAGGGTTTTAAATTTAGCATTGACGCAGATTCAAAAAGAATTTGGTGAAGGTTCAATAATGAAGCTCGGTGAAAATCAGAAAATGAACATAAAATCAATATCTACAGGAAGTATAAATTTAGATATAGCACTCGGTGTGGGAGGAGTTCCGAGAGGAAGAATTATAGAGATTTACGGTGCTGAATCGTCCGGAAAAACTACATTGGCACTGCATGTAATAGCCGAAGCACAAAAAGAAGGCGGAGTGGCTGCATTCATAGATGCGGAACATGCTCTTGACCCTGTATACGCTAAAGCATTGGGAGTAAATATAGACGAGCTTCTCATTTCTCAGCCTGACACGGGGGAACAGGCTCTTGAGATAGCCGATATGCTTGTAAGAAGCGGTGCTATGGATGTAATAGTAGTGGATTCGGTAGCGGCTCTTGTACCTAAAGCGGAAATTGACGGAGAAATGGGAGATCAGCAAATGGGATTACAGGCAAGACTGATGTCTAAAGCTCTCAGAAAATTGACTGCAAATATTTCAAAATCAAGTACAGTAATGGTATTTATCAATCAGATAAGAGAAAAAATCGGTGGATTTTCATTTACTCCCGGACCTCAAACTACTACTTCAGGAGGTAGAGCGTTGAAGTTTTTCTCTACTGTAAGAATGGAAGTAAAAAGAGTAGGGTCTGTAAAACAGGGAGATGACATTATTGGAAATGAAGTAGTAGTAAAAGTAACTAAAAATAAAGTTGCTCCTCCATTTAAAGAAGCAAGATTTAATGTAATGTACGGAACAGGAATTTCAAGAGTGGCTGAAATACTTGACGGTGCATTGGCATTAGGATTTGCCGCAAAAAGTGGGGCATGGTTCAGTTATGGAGATGAAAAATTAGGTCAAGGACGGGTAAATGTAGAAAAAATGTTACAGGAAAATAAAGAATTATATGAAAGAATGGAAAATCAGGTTCTTGAGGCTATAAGGCCTAAAGATGAAGGTGATACTGCTCCCGTAAATGAGGAAGAAACGGAAGAAAAATCAAAAGTTAAAAAAACGGTTTCTAAAAAGAAGGCATCCAAGATAGAAGAAGAAATAGAAGAAGAAATGGAAATTGAAGAATGATAATAGAAAAAATACAAAAGAATAAACTGTATTTATCTAATGAAGAGATTATTGACATAAGTCCGTCGATAAAACAGAGATATGGATTAAAAGTCGGTGATGATATTGAAAGCCTCTATGACGATATTTCATACGAGGCTTCTCTTGAAAAAGGAATATTTCTGCTTTCGTTAAAGGATAGGACAAAAAAAGAAATTCAGATGAAACTGAATGAAAAATACAGAAATGAAAAAATGGTTGAGAAAGCTGTATTAAAGCTGATTGAACTGGGGTATATAGATGATTTGAATTATGCGATATCCTATATAAATAGCAGAAAATACGGAAAACAGAGGATTATTTACAATCTTTTACAGAAAGGATTGAATAAGGAAAAAATAGAGGAAGCATATTCAACCATTCAGGATGAAACTGAAAAAGATATAGAGGAAGAAAAATTGAAAAAAGTTATTTTGAAAAATATAAAAAAGGATGAAAAAAAATTAGTACAATATCTTGTAAGACAGGGATTTGAATTGGATAATATTTTTCGGAAATTGAGAGAATATAAGGAATTTGACGGATTTGAAGATTTTATGGAATAGGAAGGACATTATGAGAACAATATTTTATCATTTTATAATATTAGGGACTTTTATTTACGGGACTTTTATTCATTACTGGTATCTTTTACTGAATAAAGGAGAAAAAAGATATAAATATGTATGCAAAGTAGCAAAAAACTGGGGTAAAAATCTTATATGGGCTTCAGGGAGTAAAGTAAAAACTATTTATAAAAACGGAAGTGAAAGCGAAATAAAAAAAATAAAGGAAACAGGTGAAGCGGTAATTCTGATTTCCAATCACCAGAGTAACGTGGATATTCCTACTCTTTTAGGTTATCTTCCATTGGATTTTTCTTTTATTGCAAAAAAAGAAATGAAGAAATGGCCGATGATAGGACGTTGGATGAGGGCTTTTGACTGTATATTTTTGGATAGGAAAAATGTTCGTCAGGGAATGAAAGATATGAAAGAAGCCATATATAAAATAAAAAATGGACATTCTTATGTGATATTTCCTGAAGGAAGCAGAAGCAAGGACGGTACAATAGGAGAATTTAAAAAAGGAAGCTTTAAACTTGCGACAGATACGGGAGCAAGAATAGTACCTGTTACTTTAGTAGGGACTTATCAGGTTCAGAGCAGAAAGAGCCTGAAAGTAACTCCCAATAAAAATGTAAAAATAATAGTTGATAAACCTGTTAATCTCAGTGATTTATCAAAAGAAGAGCAGAAAGATATACATGAGATTGTAAACGGGATAATAAAAGAAAATTTTGAAGAATTTAAAAGTAAATAGGATAAATTAAATAGAATTATTAAATTTCTAAAAAATTATTATCTGGTATAATTTACAGCTTGTGTAATTTATAGTTTATACAGTTTTTATAAGAAAGTACTATTATGGAAAGGGAGCAGGATGAAAATAATTCTGGCAACAAAAAATAAAGGAAAAATAAAAGATTTTGAAAAATTGACCGAAGGAATGAATATAGAAGTATTGTCAATATTGGATAATATAGACTTTCCCGATGTAGTTGAGGACGGAAAGACTTTTGAAGAAAATTCAGCGAAAAAAGCTTTGGAAATAGCAAAATATACAGGAATTATAACAGTTTCAGATGATTCGGGGTTGTGTGTAGATACTTTAAACGGTGAACCGGGAATATATTCTGCAAGATACTTCGGAGAAAATGCAACTGATGAATTGAATATAGAAAAATTATTAAAAAATTTATCAAATATAGAAAAAAAAGATAGGAAAGCACATTTTGTATCTGTGGTGAGTATTGCCTTTCCTGACGGGACTGTAAAATCATTCAGAGGAGAAACGCAGGGAGAGATTTTATTTGAAAAAGAAGGAAATAACGGGTTTGGATATGACCCTATATTTTATTCATATGATTTAGGAAAGTCTTTTGGGCTTGCAACTATTGAGGAAAAGAAAAGTGTGAGTCATAGGGGAAGAGCTTTTGAAAAATTGAAAAATGATGTGCTGAAAAAATTTTAGATTATTTTAGATTAGAAAATAATACAAGTTTATATTAAATCTGAACTAAGAGTTTAAAATATGGTTTTGAATACAGTTTTATATAAATTTTCGTCATTATTGAAAGTAACATAAAAGTAACACAGATCTGTATTTGAACAATATCTGAAAATATAAATTATAAAATATAAAAAATAACATTTATGAATTTATCAGAAATGTTATTTTTTTATATTATTGACTTTTGGATTTATAATTTTATATTTATAATAGAATCCAATTATAAACAGAATTTGTTTTTTAACAAATTTTGTTAAAGTTCTTCTAACAGTTAATAATTAATTTTGAAATTAAATCATTAAGATGACTTATTTTTTAATTCTATATATTCAGGTTATTTAAATTTTTAAAAAAATCCATTTGTGCAGCTTCAACGTGTTTTTCACATAACTCTCTAATAATCTTGAGAGGAGGGTATTCACTCAAAATCAGGTCAATTATATTTATATGTTCATCAATGGCTTCCAGACGCCGGTTATTTATACCGTATAAAACCCGTCTTATGCGATGCAAATGGTCATATACGAGAGTCATTTGCCTCGAAAAAAAATAGTTTCCGCAATTTGCAGCAAAAAAATATCTATATCCGTCATAAACCTTATCAAACTCTACTCCGCTCACTTTTTCCTTTTTTCCTAATTTCTCAAAACTTTTTTTAAAATCCAGAAGCGATTTTTTAAGTTCGTCTTTTTCTAAAGATAAAGTCGTCAACTCAACCAGGAGAGGTTCTATTTTTGAACGAACCTGAAACACATCTTTTATCAGTTTCAAATTAATTTCCGTTACTGATACTGATTTCCTCGGATTAATAATTACAAATTTTTCATTTTCCAATCGGGATAAAGCTTCTTTTACAGGGGTTTTGCTGATAGAAAGCTCTTCAGCAATTTCTTTTTCATAGATTAATTCTTTCCCTTTATATTCATTATTCAATATTTTATTTTTTATATATTCATAAGCTAATGTATCCAAATTTTTTTTCATATCTTTTATAAGCTTCTGCGAGCCTTTCTCCTCTCAATGTTCATAATTTACAATATAGATATAAATTATCACAGGTTAGATACAATTGTCAACTATTTTGTTATATATCCTTATATTTATTGACTTATATATATACTGAAATATCACAGATATAAAAAAGTAGAAAAAAATTTATAATAATACTGACTATTTGAAATTTCATAATATAATTATATTGAAAAATAATTATAAATTATAGGAGGAGGATACAAAATGCTTTATACCGTATTGAAAGAAAACAGTTATCAGGATTCTATAAACCTTATGTTACTTACAAATCATATCAGTACAATGAAAGATGTAAATAAAGTACAGGTTATGATGGGTACCGATGCAAATAAGGATATTTTTAACGGTGCCGGCTTACTGTCGGAAGAAGCAAAAAAGGCTAAACCAAGTGATATGGTAGTTGTTGTAGATTCTGATAATGAAAAAACTGTAAATGAGGTAATGGCAGCGATTGATAAATTTCTGTCAGATTTATCGGTAAAAAAGGAAGAAGGAGTGCAACAGTCAGTAAGAAACTGGGAACAAATAAAAGAAGTAATGCCTGACGCTAATGTAGCATTGATTTCCGTGCCGGGTATTTATGCGGCTCTTGAAATAGAAAATGCGATAGATAACGGACTGCATGCATTTGTATTTAGTGATAATGTGGCTCAAAGTGAAGAAGTAAGATTAAAGAAAAAAGCCCATGAAAAAGGACTGCTCGTAATGGGACCTGACTGCGGAACAGGGATAATAAGTAATGTTCCTCTTGCTTTTACAAATGTGGTACGTTCAGGAAATATAGGAATAGTAGGAGCTTCGGGAACAGGAATACAGGAAATTTCTACAATTATTGAAAAACTTGGAGGAGGGGTTATCCATGCAATAGGTACAGGAGGACATGACTTGTCTACTGAAGTAGGAGCAATAACAACAAAAGACGCTTTGGCGGGACTTGCCCATTATGACCCTGTCGACGTAATAGTTGTAGTTTCCAAACCGCCTGCTGAAAAAGTAAAAAATGATGTAGTGGAATTATTACATTCTCTGAATAAACCTGTTGTTGCTATTTTTCTTGGAGAAAAACCTGAATATCATGAAGGTAATGTATATTTTGCCCATACTTTGGAAGAATGTGCAAAAATTGCAGTAGACCTTTCAAAAGGGGAAAAAATTAAGAAAAATTATCAGGAAAAAACAAATGTTCATTCAAAAGACAGCAATATTGCGGATAAAACTATAAAAGGACTGTATTCAGGAGGAACTCTGGCTTATGAAGCAACTATGCTCGTAACTGAAGCACTGAAATTATCTTCGATAACAAAAGAAGAAGGATACATGCTGAAAACGGAAGGATTTGAAATAATGGATTTGGGAGACGATATTTATACTCAAGGAAAACCTCATCCAATGATAGACCCGACAGTACGTATCGAAAAACTTCGAGAATTTGGAGCAGACAGTCGTACAGGAATTATACTGCTCGATGTAGTATTGGGATACGGTGCTAATGAAGATATGGCAGGACAGCTGGCTCCTGTTATAAAAGAAATTATTGATAAATCAGTAAAAGAAAATAGAAAATTGTATATTATAGGAACTGTATGCGGAACAAAAGGCGACCCGCAAAATTACGAAAAATCTCAAAAAATACTCGAAGAAGCCGGAATGATTGTAAAAGAAAGCAATGTAGCGGCAGTAAGAATGGCATTAAATCTTATGGGAACAGATACGGAAGAGAACGATAAAGAATTTAAGGAATATAAAGGGGAAATACGCCCATTACCTGAAGTGAGTGAAGCTGTAAAAGACTTGTTATTGACAAAACCGAGAGTAGTCAATATTGGTGTGGCAGGATTTGCAGAACCTGTAAGACAGTATGGCGGAAAATGCGTCCAGTTTGAATGGAAGCCTGTAGCAGGAGGAAATCAGAAACTGATTAAAATTTTACAGCAGCTGAAACAGCTTGATAATATTGAGCAGGAAAATGCTGTAGTTGTTGAAGCAATGAAAAATTCGGCTCCTTATCTGATAGATGTAGTTCCTGCATATACGGTTATTCCGGAAATAAACGGAAAAGTGCTGCTTCATGCGGGACCTCCTATCCAATATGATGAAATGACAGGACCTATGCAAGGTTCATGTATAGGAGCGGCATTATTTGAAAAATGGGCTGAAAATGAGGAAGCGGCACGTAAAATGCTTGAAAAAGGAGAAGTAACATTTATTCCTTGTCATCATGTAAAAGCTGTGGGACCTATGGGAGGAATAACTTCAGCAAATATGCCCGTACTTGTAGTAGAAAACAGACTGACAGGTAATAGAGCTTACTGTACTTTAAATGAGGGAATAGGAAAAGTTTTACGTTTTGGAGCTTATTCCGAAGAAGTCGTAAACAGACTGCAATGGATGAAAGATGTGTTAGGACCTGTTTTGGGTCAGGCAGCAAGACAAGTTGAGGGAGGAATTAACCTTAACGTGATTATTGCGAAAGCTATCACAATGGGAGATGAATTTCATCAGCGGAATATTGCTGCGAGTCTGTTATTCCTGAAAGAAGTAACTCCTCTGATAATTACTCTCAATATTGATGAAAATATGAAGAAGGATGTTATCCAATTTTTAGCAAATACAGACCAGTTCTTCCTGAATATTATGATGGCAACAGGAAAATCCATTGTTGACAGTGCCCGTAAAAATACTAAAGGTACAATAGTTACAACGATGACACGTAACGGAAAAGATTTCGGAATACGTATAAGCGGACTTGGTGATGAATGGTTTACAGCTCCTGTCAATACACCTAAAGGACTGTTCTTTACAGGATTTACTCAGGATGATGCAAATCCTGATATAGGAGACAGTGCAATTACTGAAACTGTAGGTGTAGGAGGAATGACAATGATTGCTGCACCCGGAGTAACAAGATTTGTAGGAGCGGGAGGATTTAAAGATGCTTTAAAAATCAGTGATGAAATGGCTGAAATATGTACAATACACAATCCTAATTTTGCTATCCCTACATGGGATTTCAAAGGAGCTCCTTTAGGTATAGATATAAGAAAAGTAGTGGAAACAGGGATTACTCCGATTATAAATACAGGAATAGCTCATAAAAATGCAGGAGTGGGACAAGTAGGAGCAGGAACTGTAAGAGCACCGTTAGCATGTTTTGAAAAAGCATTGATTGCTTACGCGAAACATATAGGTCTGGATACTGAATAATGAATAAGTTGTATAAAAAAAGTGAAATAAAAGATACGGGAAGCATTAGTGAATTAATGCTCCTGTATCTTGAAAATCAGAAAACAGGGTATATTCACAGTATATTTAACAATTCGTTAAATATACAGTTTGGAGAAAATCTTGTACATATTTCAAATGGAAATAAAGGACTGACAAGCTTTGGCTGCCGTATATCCGAAGAAAAAATTCAAAATTTAATTTCAGTCTGTAAAAATAATGATATTGTAATACAAAAGGATAAAAAACTTTTATTTTATACATTGTTCGGCATTCAAGTCATAGATATTTCAGAAATGAAGAAAGTCAGTCTTAAAATATCGGAAATAAATTATTCTGAAAAAAAACTCAATGAAATATTTTCATATTTAAAAAATATAAATTTTGAAATAAAAATAGGAATTGAAAAAGATGAAGTCATAAAGTCCTTACAGTACGGAATTACCGAAAAAAGCAGTAAATATTTGACAGGGAGAGGAAAAGGACTTACCCCTGCCGGAGATGATATATTATTAGGTTACGCCCTGATAGAATATTTGCATAAAAAAAGTATTAAGTTAATTTACGGAAATTATACTACAGATATAAGTAAACAGTATTTTGACGCATTTAACAGAGGATATGTAAATGAATATATGTTTGATTTATTTTCTAAAGATGTCGAAGAAGCTGTTTTGAATATTACAAAAATAGGACACACATCGGGATACGATTTATTATTCGGAATTTTTTTGGGAATAAAAAAATATAGGAAAATGGAGGAAATAAAATGAGCAGTATGTTGGAAAAGCGTTATAAAGCGATGAATGTATCGGAACGTTACTGGTGGAAAGTAGTAGCACTATGTTTTTTCGGGTGGATTTTAATGTATGCGGACAGAACTATTTTAAACCCTGTTATGGGAAAAATTGGAGAGCAGTTTAATCTGAACAATACTCAGTTGGGAGCTCTTAACAGTATATTTTTCCTTACGTATGCGATTATGCAGATACCTTTCGGAATAGCAGGTGATATCGTAGGAAGAAGAATAGTAATAGCTCTTGGATTTATATTATTCGGAGCGGGAACATTTTTAAGCGGTATTGCAGGAGGTATAGGAATACTGATGATTTACCGTGCAATAACAGGAGTAGGAGAAGGAGCATATTACGGACCGCAGTATGCACTGTCGGGGGAAGCCATACCTACAAAAAGTCTGACTTTGGGAACAGCTATTATAAATAGTGGAATGGCTTTCGGAACATCGGGAGGATATCTATTGTCAAGCTATTTAGTGCTGGAAAAAGGTAATCATTGGAGTTTGCCGTTTTTCATTATGGCTGTTCCTACGGTTATTGTAGGAATAATGTTTATGTTCTTAAAAGAAAGAGTAGTAAGACCTGAAGACAGCCACAAGGAAGTGTCTGAAAAAAATCAGGAAGAAGTCAAAAAGACTAAAAAATCAGGATTGTCAGTATTTAAAAGTAAAAATCTTATGTGTGCTTTTCTACTGTTATTCTGTTCAATTTATGCAAACTTTGTAATAATTACATGGCTGCCTAAATTTTTACAGGCTGAAAGAGGATTTGAAGGAACAAGTGTAGGATTTATAGCTTCATTGGTTCCGTGGGCGTCGGTACCGGGGGCATTGATTATTTCAAGATTATCGGATAAACTGAAAAAAACAAAGATATTTGTTTATTCATTGGTACCTTTGGCACTGATCTCAACATTTGGAATGGCGTTTGTAACAGATAGAGGTCTGCTGATATTTATGCTTATATTATACGGACTTACAGGAAAACTGGCATTGGATCCTATTTTAGTAGCCTATGTAACTAAAAATTCACCTAAAGAAGCATTGGGAACAGCACTCAGTGCATATAACTTTATAGGAATGTCGGCAGCAATTACAGCTCCTATTGTAACAGGATGGATAGCGGATAAATTCGGCTCGATGCAGTCGGGATTTTATCTTGCGGCAGTTCTGCTGCTTGTAGGAATGGGAATATTCAGCTTAGCGGAGGAAAATGCCAAATAATCCGATTTAATGGTATATAACGGATAATTTAAATAGAATAATTCAGAGAGGTGGAAAACATATGAATGAAGTAGTTATAGTATCTCCAAGTGAACTGCACGACCTTATTAAAAATAAATTGGAAAAAGCCGGACTAAAATCCGAACATGCGGACGAAGTAGCAAAACATTTAGTTTTTGCTGACTGTTGCGGAATTCACTCACACGGAGCAGTCCGTGTAGATTATTACGCTGAAAGAATAGCCAAAAAAGGTGTTACGATAGAGCCTAATCTCAGTTTTGAAAAAACGGGGCCATGTACGGGAATTTTTCATGGTGATAACGGGATAGGTCAATATGTAGCTAATGAAGCTCTGAAATATGCAATCGATATGGCTAAAGAAAATGGAGTAGCGATAGTAGGCGTTGAAAAATTGAGCCATAGCGGAACAATGGCTTATTATTTAAATAAAATAACTGCAAATGACCTGATAGGTCTTACAATGTGTCAATCTGACCCTATGGTAGTTCCTTATGGAGGAAGAGAGCCGTATTACGGAACAAATCCTATAGGATTCGGAGCACCTGCTTCGGAAGGACTTCCTATTATATTTGATATGGCAACTTCGGTTCAGGCATGGGGTAAAATTTTGGATGCCCGTTCAAAAAATGTAGAAATACCTGATACATGGGCTGTAGACAGAAAAGGGGTGCCGACTACAAATCCTCATGATGTTGGAGCGTTATTACCAATTTCAGGACCGAAAGGATACGGATTGATGATGATGGTAGATGTCCTTTCAGGAGTAATGCTTGGAGTGCCTTTTGGAGGGCATGTGTCATCAATGTATGATAAAATGTCCGAAGGAAGAGATTTAGGACACACTTTCATACTAATAGATCCTGCCAAATTTACCGATATAAATAAATTTAAGGAAAATATTACAAGAACAAAAGATGAGCTTCATAAAATAAAAGCGGCGGAAGGATTTAAACAGGTCTTTTATCCGGGAGAAACAAGCCAACTTACTTATGAAAAATATCAGAAAGAAGGAATACCTGTAGAGAAAGGAATATATGAATATCTGGTAAGCGATATTGTACATTATAATAAATTTGGGGGACAAAGTGCCTTTGCAAGTCAGAAATAAAAATCAGTAATAAATTGTTGTTTACTCTTAAATTATGAAGAATAGAGAGGTGCAAAATGACTGAGAATAAAAAAATATTTGGTTTATCACTGACAGGACAGATATTAATAGCCACTTTCGGAGGAATATTGTTTGGAGGAATTGTCGGTCCATGGTCTTCAAATCTGAAAATATTTGGAGATATCTTTCTGAGAATTATACAGATGTCGGTTATAATGCTGGTAATGTCGGCAGTTATAGTAGCGGTAGGACGGGGAAGTGTCGGTGATGCCGGGAAAATGGGATTTCATACATTTAAATGGATTATCTTCTTTACACTTACTTCGGCTTTTATGGGTGCGGTACTGGCTTATTATATCCAGCCGGGAACAGGTGTCGCACATATGACTGAAATCGGAGAAAAGGTTGCAGCATCGGGAACATTGCAGGATACATCATTGCAGGACACTATACTTGCTTTTTTCACTACTAATATCTTTTCCGCAATGGCTAATAGTGCTATGGTACCCTGCATAATATTTTCACTGTTTTTTGGAGTTGCTATGTCCCAGCATATAAGAGATACGGGAAAAACTATTATTCTGGATTGGATTACATCTGTCAATGAAATTATAGTGAATATTATAAAAAATGTAATGAAAATTTCTCCTATAGGGATATTTTGCCTACTTGCCGATGTAACGGGAAGCAAAGGATTTACAGTTGTTATTCCTATGGCAAAATTTCTGGGAATATTGATTATAGGCGATATACTGCAACTCTTGATCTATGGAATCATAACAGCAGTTATATGTAAAGTAAATATTTTTAAAATGCCGAAAAAATTTATGAAAATGTCCATTATAGCACTTACTACTACATCAAGTGCCATAACCTTGCCGACAAAAATGGAAGATTCCGTTACAAAATTTGGCGTGAGCAGAAAAGTTTCGGATTTTACAGGGCCTATAACAATGTCTATGAATTCATCGGGCTGGGCCCTCTGTAATGTTACGGCAATATTCTTTATAGCACAGTTTTCAGGAATACATCTTACAACTTATCAGATGATAATGGCTGTCGTTTTATCATGTCTGATGTGTATGGGAAGTGTTGTCGTGCCGGGAGGGGCAATTATAGTTTATACTTTTCTTGCAACTTCTATGGGACTGCCCCTTGACAGTATAGCTGTACTCATAGGAATAGACTGGTTCTCGGGAATGTTCAGAACTTTAAACAATGTTGATATAGATGTGCTTGTAGCCATGCTCGTGGCTAACAGAATTGGAGAATTTGATAGAGATGTCTATAATGGAACTAAAGTTGTAAAATATTAAAATTATAAAATGAGTTTATAATAAAAATAACATTTATGAATTTGTCAAAAATTTTAAAATGAAAAATATGGAATAAGCAGTAAAAAAATGAATTATCTAAGTCATAGACGAGTTTTCATTTTTCAAAAGCAAACAAATATTTTTTATAAGTAAAACTTTGTTAAATGGATAAATGTTATTTTTTATTAATATTATCTATATTACAGTATTTGTTATTATTTTATAAAATATTCAAATTTTTCAGCAAATTTTGCAGGGGTAAATTCAATTATCTCATAATCAGCCAGTTCGTTTTTATGAAAAGGATCTTCTTTCAGAATATTTTTTAATTCTTCTTCTGTAACATTATTGGCTATTATTACTCCACCTTTCAGAGAAGTCTGGCGACCTGAAGCGATAAATTTTCCTGCTTTGTAGTATATATCTAAAAAATCAAAATGTGCAGGACGAAATTTAGAAACTTCTTCCAGCGGTTTTTTATACGTCAATATTGCTATAAATATATTTTTCATAATTTTAATTTTCCCCTTTCAGAACAGATAAATAATTGTTAAAATCAGTATTCTAATTTTTAGTTTCATAGCTTTAACAATTTTATTAATACTTTTTACGTAAGAAAGCTTCACAGTTTGCCTATAAAATTTAAGTAATACTAATACCAACCTCTTAGTTTCATAGCTTTGGCAATTCTTTCGATACTTTTCATATAAGAGGCGTTTCTTAAAGTGGTGTTATATTTTTCAGCTAAATTCCATACATCTTCAAAAGCTTTAGAAAGTAATAAATCTTCTTTTTTCTGAACTTCGTCAAATTCCCAGTAGTAATTTTGGAGATTTTGTACCCATTCAAAATAGGAAACTACGACTCCGCCTGAATTTGCAAGGATATCAGGAACTACTATAATTCCTTTTTTAGATAAAATCTCGTCCGCTTCAGGAGTAGTAGGACCATTAGCTCCCTCCGAAATAATTTTTGCTTTTATCCTGTCGGCATTTTCGGAAGTAATCTGGTTCTCCAATGCACATGGAGTAAGTACATCCACTTCCAACTCAAGTAATTCGCTGTGAGGAATTTCTTTTCCGTATCCGTTGTTTGTTATATATCCTTTTTCTTCAAATTCTTTTATTACTTTTTCCATATCTATTCCGTTTTCATTATAGAAAGCTGTGTCTATATTGGAGATTGCGACTATTTTAGCTCCATTTTTGTGAGCATAGTAAGCTGTGTAATATCCTACATTTCCAAATCCCTGTACTGCGAAAGTTGCTCCTTTAATATCTTTTCCAATTTTTTCAAGGGCTTTTCTTGCAGCAAGGGTAACTCCGTATCCTGTAGCTTCGGTTCTTGCAAGGGAACCTCCAAATCCTAAAGGCTTACCTGTGAAAACTCCCGGAGTGGACTTTCCTGCAATTTTTTCATAAGCGTCAAGCATCCATGACATTATTTGACCGTTAGTATTTACGTCAGGAGCGGGAATATCCGTTTTTTCACCGATTAATGGTGAAATAGCCTGAGAGTATGCTCTTGAAATTCTTTCCAGCTCAGCTTGGGAATATTCTTTAGGATTGATAGTTATTCCGCCTTTCCCTCCTCCATAAGGAATACCTACTACTGAACATTTAAAAGTCATCCATGTGGATAATGCTTTTACTTCATCCAATGTTACATTCTGATGAAATCTTATTCCGCCTTTATAAGGGCCGACAGCGTTATTATGCTGGGAACGGTATCCTGTGAAAGTTTTGACTGTTCCGTTATCAAGTTTTACAGGAAAGGAAACTTCCAATACTCTCATAGGATTTTTCAAAATTTCATACACCGCAGGATCGGCATTTAGTTTATCACAAGCCGATTTAACCTGTTTTTGTGCTATTTCAAAGGGGTTTAAAGTTTCTTTAGGCATAATTGATTCTCCTCTCAATTTATAAAATTTTTATTCCAATTATTTATACTACAAAAATATCGTAAAATCAAGATTTTTTGTTATGATTTTATTATGACTTGATAAATATTCAATATTTTAAGTTTGGATATTAGGATGAAATTATTATATTTAGCTAATTTTTTCTATATTTTATTTATTTTTCTGTTAAGCATTTAAATTTATGTAATAAATAATAAACAAAATATATTTTAAGGACTTTTTTTTCAGGCAATATTATGGTAAAATTACTTTGTAAATTATTTTGCAGATTATAAAAATTTAAAGGGAAGGATGTTTTGAAATGCTTATAAATAAAGTAAATGAAGTGAAAATTACGGATAATATTAAAATAGGCAACGGGAAAATGTTTCTTATTGCAGGTCCGTGTGTCATAGAGTCGGAAGACCTCGTAAATGAAGTAGCTGAAAAAATGAAAGAAATAACTGACAGACTGGGAATACAATATATATTTAAAGCATCTTTCGATAAAGCAAACAGGTCGTCTATCTCATCATTCAGAGGTCCCGGTATAGAAAAAGGTCTGGAAATACTGGCAAGAGTAAAAGAAAAATATGGAGTAGCTTTGGCGACAGATATTCACGAGCCTTGGCATTGTAAAGAAGCCGCAAAAGTCATAGATTTGCTGCAAATCCCCGCTTTTCTTTCAAGACAGACTGATTTGCTCATAGCTGCGGGAGAAACCGGAAAAGCTGTAAATATAAAAAAAGGACAGTTTCTGGCTCCATGGGATATGAAAAATGTAGTAAAAAAATTTGAAGAAATAGGAAATAAAAATATAATGCTTTGTGAAAGAGGTGCGTCTTTTGGTTATAACAATCTTGTCGTAGATATGAGGGGGTTGCTTGAAATGAGGAAATTCGGCTATCCCGTAGTTTTCGATGCGACTCATTCCGTACAGATACCTGGTGGGCAGGGAGAAACATCAGGGGGAAACAGTACTTACGTATATCCTTTGGCAAGGGCAGCATTGGCAGTAGGAGTGGACGGAATATTTGCAGAAGTACATCCTGACCCTACAGTGGCTAAATCTGACGGACCGAATATGCTCAAACTGATTGATGTGGAAAATATACTGAAAAAACTGCTGGAATATGATAAACTTACAAAAGAGTATTAAAAATTGTAACATAAATATTATAACTGAGAATGAAAAGAAAAAGTAGGAAGAAGGAGAAAAAATGAGATACAAAAATTTATTAAATGGGGAATGGAAAGAATCTGAAAAGGAGATAAAAATATACTCTCCTATAAATGGTGAAGAATTAGGTACAGTTCCTGCAATGACAAGAGAAGAAGTCGATTTTGCAATGGAAACTGCAAAAATCTCTCTGGATAAATGGAGAAAACTGGCAGTAATAGAAAGAGCAAATTATCTATACAAAGCTGCCGAAATTTTGGAAAGAGATAAAGAGATAATAGGAGAAATTCTCGCGAAAGAAGTTTCCAAAGGAATTAAAGCTGCCATAGGTGAAGTTACAAGAACGGCAGATTTGATAAGATATACTGCCGAAGAAGGAATGAGAACCGTAGGAGAAATAATAGAAGGAGGAAGCTTTGAAGCTGCGAGTAAAAATAAAATAGCTCTTGTGAGAAAAGAGCCAATGGGACTTGTACTGGCGATAGCACCTTTCAACTATCCCGTAAATCTTTCGGCTTCCAAAATAGCTCCTGCTCTTATAGGGGGAAATGTGGTAATATTTAAGCCGCCTACACAAGGAGCGATAAGTGGACTGCTGCTTGTAAAAGCATTTCATGAAGCTGGAATACCGAACGGTGTGATAAATACCGTAACAGGTAAAGGTTCTGAAATAGGAGATTATCTGATAGCTCATCCTTTAGTAGATTTCATAAACTTTACGGGAAGTACTCCTGTAGGAAAAAGAATAGGAGAGCTTGCTGGAATGCGTCCTATAATGCTCGAATTAGGAGGAAAAGACGGAGCGATAGTATTGGAAGACGCCGATTTGGAAAAAGCTGCCAAAGATATAGTAAGTGGAGCATTCAGCTATTCGGGACAGAGATGTACTGCGATAAAAAGAGTTTTGGTAATTGAAAGTGCTGCTGACAGGCTGGCAGAACTTGTAGCTGCTGAAGTGAAAAAACTGAAAGTGGGAAATCCTTTTGATAATGCTGATATTACACCGCTGATAGACAACAGAGCGGCAGACTTTATAGAAGGGCTTGTAACTGATGCTAAGGAAAAAGGTGCAAGACAGCTTACAGAATATCGAAGAGAAGAAAATTTACTGTGGCCTGTATTGTTTGATAATGTTACCCTTGATATGAGAATAGCATGGGAAGAGCCTTTTGGCCCTGTGTTGCCTCTAATAAGAATAAAATCAATGGAAGAAGCCATAGAAATATGTAATGGCTCTGAATTTGGGCTTCAAACATCAGTATTTACAAGAGATATAATAAAAGCATTCCATATTGCGGAAAAACTCGAAGTAGGTACGGTTCAGATAAATAACAAAACTCAAAGAGGGCCTGACAATTTTCCGTTCTTAGGGATAAAAGGCTCGGGTGTAGGAGTTCAGGGAATAAAATACAGCATTGAAAGTATGACGAAAGTGAAGTCTATAGTAGTTGATTTAATGTAAAACAGGGATAACTGAATTTTATAAAGTTAAACAGGCATTGATTTGTTGGGGAATTCGTAATATAATCAATATAAATAAAAAATATAAAATTAAACAGGAGGAAGTATTATGAGCTCTAAAAAATTATTACTCACTCCGGGACCTACTAATATACCGGAGAGATACTTGAAAATATTCGGACAGGATATTATACATCACAGAACGCCGGAATTTAGAAGAATATTGAAAGAATCAAATGAAAATCTGAAAAAAGTATTTAAAACAAAAAATGATGTGGCAGTTGTAACATCTTCAGGGACAGGTGCCATGGAAGCTGCAGTTGTAAACTTTTTTTCCAAAGGAGATAAAGTCATCGTTATAAATACCGGATATTTTGGTGAAAGATTTAAAAAAATAGCTGAAATATACGGTTTGAATGTAATAAACTTAGGATATGAATTTGGGGACGGGTATGAACTTGAAGATGTGAAAAAAGCATTGGCAGAAAATCCTGATATAAAAGGGATACTTGCTACTCACAGTGAGACAGCAGTAGGGATATTAAATGATATAAAAGCATTGGGAGAATTGACAAAAAATACGAATATTTTGCTTGTGGTGGATACTATAAGCGGTCTTGTAGCTAATGATTTTGATTTTGACGGTTGGCATGTGGATGTGGCTATTGCGGGAAGCCAGAAAGCCTTTTTAATACCGCCTGGATTATCTTTTGTGGCAATGAGCGATAAAGCGAAAAAGGCTATGGAAAAATCTGATTTGCCTAAATATTATTTCAGTATGAAACAATATCAGAAATATTTTGATGATTTTTCTGAAACGCCATATACTCCTGCAATATCATTGATACTTGCTTTGCATAAATCTTTAGAAGACCTTATAAATAAAGGAATTGAGAGTTCGATAAAAGAAAAATACGAATTAAGAAAATTAATTGAAGAAAAAGCACAAAAGTTGGGCTTCAATTTGCTTGTAAAAAAAGAAGAAAACAGAACAAACACTTTAGTTTCCATATATAGAGAAGGTGTAATTATAAAGGACATTATAAGTGCGTTGGAAGATAAAGGTTATACGGTTACAGGCGGAAAAGGGAAATTTGGAGACAGCTTAATGAGAATAGGAATATTGGGAGAAATATCAAAAGAGCAGATAAATGATTTCTTTATTCTATTTGAAGAAGAATTAAAGAAACAGTTAGGAGAATAAGAATAAATGAAACCTTATTTATTTAAAATTGGCAACTTTGAACTTAGAATATACAGTCTTATGTATATAATAGCTTTCCTTGCCGGGATATTTATAGCAAATAGAGATGAAGTATCCCGAAAAAGAGGTATGAAAGATAAGAAAATGATAGAAGATTTTGCTTTCTGGTCAATGATTTCAGGACTTATAGGAGCAAGATTATACTATGTACTTCTTAAATTTGGAGAATACGTATCTCGTCCGCTTTCTATATTTAAAGTATGGGAGGGAGGACTTGCAATACATGGAGCAATAATAGGAGGACTTATAGGCTCATACATATATGCAAAGAAAAATAAAGTAAATATATGGGTGCTGACCGATGCGGCAGTAGGACCGCTTTTTCTCGGTCAGTTTCTTGGAAGATTTGGAAATCTTGCAAATGGAGAAGTACATGGGGTTCCTACATTTACTCCGTGGAATGTAATATTTTTAGGAAAATTTTCTCAATGGTGGGCTTCTTATCAGTCAATGTCTCTTGAAATGCAGACAAAATTTAAGGAACTTGTTCCATGGGGAATAGTTTTTCCTAAAGATACTCCTGCGGGAATGGAATTTCCTGATTATCCTTTGCATCCTGCAATGCTTTATGAATCAGCTTTAAATCTGATAGGATTTTTAATATTATGGTACTATTTCAGGAAAAAGGAGTACAATCCAGGGGTACTAAGTATGATTTATCTTATAATGTATGCGGTTATAAGAGTATTTGTAAGTACATTCAGAGCGGAAGATTTGTTAATTTTTGGAATAAGACTTCCATATTTGATA
>CALIJH010000003.1 GCA_938017765.1 uncultured Leptotrichia sp. | reverse complement strand
ATAAAAGAAAATCAATCTCAATGATTTTAATAATTTACTTTATTTAAAATATTTCCCGCACCGTCATAAAAGTTCCATGTGCCTTTTCTTCTGTTTTCTTCTATTTTTCCTTCAAAGCTGACAGTTCCATTTTGATTATATCCTTTTACATTGCCCTCTCTTCCATTTATATCGGCTTCATAAAAAGGTGTTCCATTTTCATAATAGACCGTCATTTTACCGTTCACTTCATCATTTGTATAATTTATGACGGATTTTTTTACTCCATTTGAAAACCATTCAGTGAAAACTCCTGTTTTTTCACCATTTATATATTCTCCGCTTTTTCTTCTGTTTCCGTTGGAATAATATTCGTTCCATGAACCGTCAAGCTTGTTATTCTTATAGTTTCCGACAATTTCTTTTGTTCCTGCACTCGCGTAATAAGAAATATATTGCCCGTTCAGTTCATCGTTTTTAAATTCATAACTTTTCCATAACAATCCGCTTTCAGTATAGATTTTCCACAATCCTTCTTTTTTACCATTGTTATATTTCCCTGATGTAAACATATTTCCATTACTGTAATATTCGTTATATTGCCCGTCAAGAGTTCCATTTTTCAGATTTATATCAAGCATTCTCCCGCCCTCGTCATGAATTTTAAAATTTCCTGAACTTGTTATTTCGTATGTCAAATCTCCTACTCTCTTGATTTTCAGATTATCATTTTCTGTCTGAACATAATTTGTAAGATAAATCTTATCAAAATGTACCCTATAATTGGCAAATATATCCTGTCCATAGGAGTTTATGGACATCAAAAATAATAATGCCGTTAAAATGATATAATTTTTTTTCATTATATGAATCTCCTTTTAGCCTAATATATCTTTATATGTCTTTTACTAATGTATTTTCCAAGCATAACTTTTAATTTGCTGATTTATCCAGCCATAAAAGATGTTCTTTTATTCTTTTTTGAATATTATCATCAACTTTTTTCGCATTTCTTTCTTTCAAAAATTCTTCCAGCTGCTTTGCAGTCAATGACTCGTACACCATTCTTTCATATTTTTTCCCCTCTTTTTCGTAACTTCCCGGTTGAGCGGAAAAATAAGTGAAAAACACTTTGTCAAATTCTTTTGTTATATTTTCAAGTTTAGGATAACCGTCTTTATCATAATAACTTGGAGAAACTGCTTTCAGATAGCTGTATGCAACTTTGTATTTATCTCCGTCTTTAAGTACATGAATTATATAATTTGTATCTTCCCAGTTATCACCGTTCATTTCAAATCTGAAATTTGCAGGCATTTTTTTATTAGTATTATAAATTACTGCCTGAGGTGAGTTAAATTCTTTACTATCAAACGGGAATGAAATCACTCCTATCACAAATATTAAAACTGTTATTATTTTTTTTAGCATTTAAGCCTCCTTGATATTACATTTTTCAATTTTTCTATTTTTTATATTATTAAGTATTGTACCATTAAAACCTTTAAAAATCAATATTTATACAGATGTACATTTTTAATATATTTGCAAGCCATAGTTTTCTTTTTATAATTTTTATAGTATAATAGATAAAATAGAAATATATGAATATCATATCTCAAGGAGAAAAAAATGAAAAAGACACTTTATTTAATGAGACATGGACAGACATTATTCAATTTAAGAAAAAAAATCCAAGGTGCATGCGATTCACCTCTAACTGATGAAGGAAAAAGACAGGCTAAAATTGCAGGTCTATATTTCAAAGAAAATAACATTATTTTTGACCATGCTTACTCATCTACTCAGGAAAGAGCAAGTGATACTCTCGAAATAGTAACGGATTATAAAATGCCTTATGAAAGGCTGAAAGGAATTAAGGAATGGAATTTCGGTGTATTTGAAGGCGAAAGCGAAGATTTAAATCCTCCTCACAAACCAAATGAAAGAAGTTTTGGAGATTTTTTTGTGAAATTTAAAGGAGAATCTGAAAAACAGGTATCCGAAAGGATGACTAAAGCTCTTTTAGATATAATGGAAAGAGAAAGTCATAAAAAAGTCCTTGCTGTTAGCCATGGTGCTGCATGCTATGCCTTTATGCTTAAATATGCCCCTGATTTCCCTTTTAGCGGTATTCCTAACTGCTCTATCTTCAAATATGAATATGAGAATGGAAATTTTAATCTTATAGAGCTGATTAAACATGATTTTAGCAAAGAAATATAGTTTTATATTTAATCTCGTTGTAATTTATTCAAGATAAAAAAAGATTGGAGTATTCCCAATCTTTTTTATTCAAAAACAATTTTTTTAATTTGTTCTATATAACATATATTTCAAGTTCTTCTAAAAAATATAATATTTTAATTTTCGTGATTTATTACAGGCTCTTTTTATGCTTTTTCCCGGAACTTTAATATACTTTTTTCTTAATTTTTCAGTTATTTTTTCATCTTCTTCCATTTCTTCAAGCTTTTCAGTTACTAAATTTTTTATAAAATCACTACCATACTTAAGTATCTCATTAAACTGTTTTATAATTTTCAACTTCATATTCAAATTTTATTATAAAAAAATTATTAACAATAGAATTATTTTATTTTTATATTTTATATAAATTATCAATTTTTTGAGTTTTCGTATTTTCTTCTCTCAAGTCCACTCAAATATTTTTTTCTTAATCTTATATTATTAGGCGTTATTTCTACTAATTCATCATCTGCGATATATTCCAAAGCGAGTTCCAATGTAAATTCTTTAGGAGGAGCCAATTTCAGTGCGTCATCACTTCCAGCTGCTCTCATATTTGTGAGTTTTTTTCCTTTACATACATTTACTACAAGGTCATTTTCCCTCGAATGTTCTCCGACTATCATCCCTTCATATACTTCGACTCCCGGTCCTATAAACAGTATTCCTCTCGGCTGTAGATTGTTTAGTGAATATCCGATACTTGTCCCCGCTTCGAGAGCTACAAGTACACCTTTTCTTCTACCTGTAACATCTCCCTTATACGGTTCATATTCAAAGAATGAGTGATTTAATATCCCTGTACCTCTTGTTTCTGTCAGAAACTCATTTCTAAATCCTATAAGTCCTCTCGACGGTACTTTGAACTCCAGTCTTGTATAACCGTCGCTTCCTTGTGCCATATTCAGCATTTCACCTTTTCGCAAACCTATTTTTTCTATAACTACCCCGACAAATTCATCGGCAACATCGATTATAGCAAGCTCTATCGGTTCCATTTTTACGCCATTTTCTTCTTTATAGATTACTTCAGGTTTTGATACTGCCACTTCATATCCCTCACGTCTCATATTTTCAAGCAATATGGACAATTGAAGCTCCCCTCTTCCTTTCACTGTAAATGCGTCAGGAGAGTCAGTCATTTCCAGACGCATACTCACGTTATGATTTACTTCCTTAGTCAGTCTTTCGAGAAGATTTCTCGACGTTACGTATTTCCCGTCTTTTCCTGCAAAAGGAGAATCATTTACTAAAAAAGTCATCGCTAATGTAGGTTCATCTATATCTATCAACGGTAATGCCCTTGGAGTTTCTTTATCCGCGACAGTTTCTCCTATGTCTATTTTTTCTATTCCTCCGATAGTTACTATATCTCCTGCAACAGCTTCATCCATTTCAATTTTTTTTAATCCGTCATATCCATAAATTCTTGAAACTTTACCATTTACAAGTTCTCCGTCTCTTTTTATCAAAACAACATCCTGATTTTTCTTTATTTTACCGTTATAAATTCTTCCTGTTCCTAATTTCCCCACATATTCATCGTATTCAGTATTAGTAATAAGCATTTGCAGAGGCTCATTTTCATCTCCGTCAGGGTCTTCGACGTGTTTCAGTATCATTTCATACAGAGGTTTCATATCCCTGTTCTCATCATCGATATCTATTTTTGCAAATCCGTTTTTCGCAGAAGCATACACTACAGGAAAATCCAGCTGTAAATCATTGGCTCCCAAATCTACAAACAAATCAAACACCGAGTCCACAACTCCGTCAGGGTCCGAGTTCGGTCTGTCTATTTTATTTATTACTACTATAGGTCTTAATCCGTGTTCAAGAGCCTGTTTTAATACATATTTTGTCTGAGGCATTACTCCTTCAAAAGCGTCTACAAGTAATAATACGGAATCTACCATTTTCAGTATTCTTTGAACTTCCCCTCCAAAATCCGCATGCCCCGGTGTATCTACTATATTTATCTTGTATCCTCCGTAATGAATGGACGCATTTTTAGAAAATATTGTAATCCCCCTTTCCCTCTCCAAGTCATCACTGTCCATTACTCTTTCATCTACTTTTTCATGTTCCCCAAATGTACCTGACTGTTTCAGTAAAGCGTCGACAAGTGTCGTTTTCCCATGGTCGACATGGGCTATAATCGCTATATTTTTAATTTTGCTGCTCATTTTATCTCCTTTATTTATTTCGTGATTATTATTATAGCATACTTTGAGTAAAAACAGAAAATTTTTTACAGATAATGACAGAGTAAAAAATATAGGG
>CALIJH010000002.1 GCA_938017765.1 uncultured Leptotrichia sp. | reverse complement strand
TAATAAAATAAGGGGGTTAAATCCTTTTCCGACAGCATATACTTTTAACGGGAAGAATGAAAACATTAAAATATACAAAGGAGAAAAAATTGAAAAAATATATGACGGAGAATTCGGAGAAATTGTCGAAATCATAAATAAAAAAGGTCCTGTGGTAAAAGTCGGAAATGGCGGAATAATACTTACAGAGATAAAATTTGAAGGTAAAAAAATCCAAAAAGGGACGGATATTATAAACGGGAGAAAACTGCTTTTAGGGGATAAATTAATGTAACAACTGCTATAAAAGGACTGATATAATATAAACTGATATGAAAAGACTCAATGATAAGTAATATAATCGTCAGAATAAATTTAACTATTTAGGAGGAAACAGATGAAGTTGAAGAAAAGCGATATATCAGATAGAGTAGTCCAGCGACTCACAGATTATTTATCAATTTTAAAGGAAGTAAGAAAATACGAAGAAGGCATAAATTCGATAGAGCTTTCAAAAATAATGGACACCACATCGGCACAAGTCAGAAAAGACTTGTCGACATTTGGGGAATTTGGCGTCAGGGGAAAAGGATACGATATTGAAAAATTAATTGAAATCATCGAAGAAATTTTAGGAATAAACAAAGTAAATGATGTTATCATAGTAGGACACGGAAAAATGGGAGAAATGATAACATCGAACAGCAAAGTATTAGGAAAAGGCTTTAAAATAGTCGGGGTATTTGATAAAGACAGAGAAAAAATCGGGGTAAAAATTTCTGATTTGAAAATGGAAATAAGAGATGTGGACACTGTAGGGGAGTTTATAAAAAATTCTACGGATACAGTTGAAACAGCTATATTGGCAGTCGTAAAGGAACAGGCACAAGTAGCTGCCGAAAAACTTATAAAAGACGGAATAAAAGCTATACTGAATATGACTACATATAAACTGGAATTACCGAAAAATATTGTAGTTGTGGATATGGATATTTCTGCCAAACTTCAGGAGCTGAATTTCTGGAGGCTAAACAGTAACAATAAGGAGGAATAATTTGATAAAAATAGACGGGAAAGGAATCGCCCAGAAAACTCTGGCATATATAGAAAAAGAACATAAATTGCTGAAAGATAAGTATGGAAGAGCAGCAGGTCTTGCTGTAATTATGGCGGGAGATAATTCTGCATCGGAAATATATGTGAAAAACAAAATAAAGGCATGTGAAACAGCCGGAATTTATTCACGGACAATAAAACTTGATGAAAATGTAACCGAAAAAGATTTAATAGAAGAAATTGAAAAATTGAACAAAGATGATAAAATAGACGGTATACTGGTACAGTTGCCGTTACCTGTACATATAGACGAGCTTAAAATAATAAATGCTATTTCTCCTGAAAAAGATGTGGACGGATTTCATTCCGTAAATCTTGGGAAAATGATAATAGGAGATAAAACGGGATTTTTACCGTGCACTCCTTACGGGATAATGCAGCTCTTGGATGAATATGGTATAGACCCTGCGGGGAAAGATACTGTAATCATAGGAAGAAGCAATATAGTAGGCAAACCCGCCGCCATTCTTTTCATAGAAAAAAGTGCCACGGTACAGGTGTGTAATACAAAGACTAAAAATACAAAGGAAAAAATCAGAAATGCCGATATTGTTATAGCTGCTGTCGGAGTTCCAAATTTTATAAAGGGAGAAGATATAAAAGAAGGAGCAGTTGTAATTGATGTAGGGATAAATAGAGTAAACGGAAAGCTCTGTGGCGATGTGGATTATGAAGAAGTATCTGAAAAAGCGGGTTATATAACTCCTGTACCCGGAGGAGTAGGGCCTATGACAATAGCGAGCCTGATAAAGAATACTTTTAAATCTTATGTCAATAAAGTGGAAAAATAATTCAGGGAAAAGAAATAGTTTTTTCAATAGTATTTTCAAATGGCAATGGAATATTTTTAATTGTATAATAAAGAACTAAAAGAATAATCCAAAAAAACGAAAAAATTTAAAGAACATTGAGTAACACGAAATTTAAATAATATAAAAAATAAGGAAACATAAAAATCGGAGGGAGTAACTTCATGAAAGAAAAAATAAAATTTATAAAAGAACTGGCTAAAAGCATGAATGAAAACAAGTTGAATGTGGTTCAGTATGAAGAAAACAACTTTGAAGTACAGATAAGAAAAAAGGAAAAAGAAAAAAGAGCAGTATTTTACGGTGGAGCTCCTGTGAATATGCAGGCAGGGTTAAGCAACCCAACATCTCAGGAAGAAATCGCAGAGGCAGCTCCGACAGTTACGGAAGCAGTTGCAGCTACTGAAGAAATAAGCGGAACAAAAATCGAATCACCAATGGTAGGAACGTTTTATATAGCTCCGTCGCCTACATCGGCACCTTTTATCAAAGAGGGAGACAGAGTAACCGAGGGACAGACATTGTGTATCGTGGAAGCGATGAAACTTATGAATGAAGTAAAATCTTCAGTTTCAGGAAAAGTGAAAAAAATATTGGTAAAAGACGGAGATGCGATAAAAAAAGGTCAGGCTTTAGTTATAATAGAATAAAAGGAAGGTGTAATATATTTTGGAAGAACAGAGGATTTGGATAAAAATTATATTATTGATTATATTATTGTTTTTATCTGCTTTTTTCTCGGCAGCAGAGGCTGCATTGACGTCTCTTAAAAGAATACATATAGGAGGAGAAATTAGGGAAAAAGACTCAAAAGAGGCGAAATTATTAAGGCTATGGTTGAAAAATCCCAATGAACTTTTGGCAACTCTTTTATTAGGAAAGACGGCTGTATACGTATTTCTCGTGTATATATCGGTAATGTTGGCAGAAAGTCATTATAATCTTTTTTTCAATCATATAAGTAAGTCTTTTTATATGTTTACAGTATATGTTGTTATAGTAATTATAATGCTTTTGATTACTGAAATTACACCGAGAGTATTTGCAAAAAATAATGTATCTAAAATGTCCAGAACATTTATAGTACCGTTAAATACAGTAAGGATTGTCTTAAGACCGATAATTCTGTTTTTTCTTGAAATATCGAAGATAATAATTAAACTATTCGGAATAAAAGCGAAAGAACAGATGTTTGAAATTACTGAGGAAGATATAAAGACTTTTGTAAAAGAGGGTACCGAAGTAGGAGTAATCGAAGAGGGCGAAGAAGAGATGATACACAGTATTTTCGAATTTTCAGATACTACGGTCAAGGAAATACTTACACCGAGAACAATGGTTTTTGCTCTTGATATGGAAAAGACATTGGGAGAAGTCTGGGATGAGGTGGTTGAGCAGGGATTTTCAAGAATACCCGTATATAATGAAACCATAGATAAAATAGTCGGGATAGTCTATATGAAAGATTTGATAAAATATGATAAAGTGAAAAATTCCGATTTGAAGATTAAAGAGCTTATGAAAGAAACTTATTTTGTACCGACAACAAAAACATTGGTAGAGTTACTCGAAGAATTTAAAAGAAAACAGTCTCATATGGCAATAATAATTGATGAATACGGAGGTACTTTGGGGATAGTAACTATCGAAGATTTACTTGAAGAAATTGTAGGAGAAATCAGGGATGAATTTGATCAGGAGGAAGAGAACATTCAGCAGATAAAAGAAACCATTTATGATATAAAGGGAGATACGGTAATAGAAGAGCTGAATGAGGAGCTTGAGACAGATATTCCTATTTCCGAAGAATACGATACAGTTTCGGGTTATGTTCAGGATGAACTGGGAAAAGTTGCCGAAGTAGGAGATCAGGTAAAAGGAAACGGATTTATTTTGAAGGTAATGGAAGTTGATAATAAAAGAATAGAGAAAATAAGGGTAGTAATTACCGAAAAAAATAATGAAAGGGAAACAGATAATGGAGACGATTAGGCCACGAGTGAGAGTTGCAGGAATTTTAATAGAAAATGATGAAATACTTTTGATAGAACATACGAAAAATGATAAAAAATATTGGCTTGTACCCGGCGGAGGAGTTGACTGGGGAGAAAGTACAGCCGAATCTCTTATCAGGGAATACAAGGAAGAAACAAATCTGGATATAGAAGTCGAGAGTTTTCTTTTTCTTTCAGAAACAATAGCTCCCGATAAAAAAAAACATGTAATAAATTTATATTTTAAGATTAAGAGAAAAAATTTTTCAGAAATAAGTTTAAAACTGGGAAATGAAGAAATGCTCACTGATTTGAGATTTTTTAAAAAAGAGGAAATAAAAAATATAAAATTATATCCAAATATAAAAGAACAGATAATACAATTATTAAATAAAGAAAAAATAGTCCCGTATTTAGGTCTGTTATGGGATAAATAGGAGGAAAAAATGACAGCTGAAGAAAAAAAAGAAGTGGAAGGATTAGTAAGAACTATTCCTGATTTTCCTGAAAAAGGTATTATATTTAGAGATATTACAACTGCATTGAAAGATAAAAAGGGGCTTCATATTGTTATAAAAGATTTTACTGAAAGATATAAAGACAAAGGAATCGACTATGTTTTAGGAGCAGATGCGAGAGGGTTTATTTTCGGTGCCGCTATCGCTTATAACATTGGAGCGGGCTTTGTTCCTGCAAGAAAGGTAGGAAAACTTCCTGCTGAAACTGTAAAAGTCGAATACGAGCTTGAATACGGGAAAAACAGTATAGAAATTCATAAAGATTCTTTTAAAAAAGGAGACAGAGTTTTGATTGTCGATGATTTGCTTGCGACAGGGGGAACTGCTGCCGCTATGGTAAAATTAGTGGAAATGCTGGGAGCGAGCATATATGAACTGGCTTTTATGATTGAACTTGAAGGTTTGAAAGGGAGAGATGTTTTATCCGGTCATAATGTCTATTCTCAATTACAATACTAAATTACGACAGGGACTGTCTCAAATGATGACTTTATCATAGTCTTCATATTTCCTATGCCTATATTGCAAGGTTTAGGAAAGGAAAGTGAAAATGCTTTTCCGCTTTTTTGAGTCAGTCTTTTTATTTAATAAATGCTGATGACTTTAACTGATTTGTCTTTAGGAAACGGAGAAAAGATATGGAAGAAAAAAAATTATTACAGAAACTGATTGACAGAATAAAGGAAAATAATCTGGAAGTCGATATAAACAAAATAACGGAGGCTTATACATTAGCTGCGGAATCTCACGTAGGGCAGAAAAGAAGAAGCGGAGAGGACTATATTTTACATCCTGTGGAAGTGGCTGAAATACTCGTCGATATGAAAATGGATACGGATACCGTAGTTGCAGGAATTCTCCATGATGTAGTCGAGGATACACTGATTACGCTCCCTGATATAGAGTATTCTTTCGGAAAAGATGTAAGCAAATTAGTTGACGGAGTTACAAAACTCCGAAATTTGCCGAGAACGGACAGTAAAAAAATAGAAAATATCAGAAAAATGGTTGTGGCAATGTCCGAAGATATAAGGGTCGTAATTATAAAATTAGCAGACAGGCTTCATAATATGCGTACTCTGAAATATATGACTCCTGAAAAACAGCAGATAAAGTCTAAGGAAACTCTTGAAATATATGCTCCTATTGCCCACAGGATAGGTATGGCAAGGATAAAATGGGAGCTGGAAGATATAAGTTTTAGATTTTTGTATCCTAAAGACTATAAGGAAATAAGTGATTTAGTAAATTCAAAAAGGGAAGAACGGGAAAGATACACGGCGAATATTATTAAAAAAATAAAGGAAGAACTGAAAAAACACAATGTAAAATCTGAAGTGACGGGTAGACCGAAGCATTTATACAGTATTTACAGAAAAATGTATGAAAAGGAAAAGAAATTTGCCGATCTAAATGATCTTATAGCGATGAGAATAATAGTGGATAAAGAAGAAGAGTGCTATAATGTCCTTGGAATAATTCATAATCTTTTCGAGCCTGTTTCGGGAAGATTTAAGGATTATATAGCCGTTCCCAAGTCAAACGGCTATCAGTCGATACATACTACTGTAAAAGGGCCTAATAACCAGAATGTGGAAATACAGATAAGAACTTTTGAAATGCATAGAATAGCCGAAGACGGGGTTGCTGCCCACTGGAAATACAAAGAAAAGAAATCCAAAGTAAAAAATGAACAATATTATGCGGCAGTGAAAAAAATAATCGAGACAAATTCGGAAAACCCTGAAAAATTTGCTCAGACAATCACAGGAAATGTACTGAATCAGACAATATTCGTATTTACTCCCAAGGGAGATGTAATGGAGCTGGCAAACGGTTCAACTGCCCTTGATTTTGCTTTTCAGGTGCATACTCAGATAGGATACAGAACTATAGGAGCAAAAGTCAATGACAGAATAGTCCAGTTAGACCAAGTGCTTGAAAATGGAGATAAAGTCGAAGTTCTGACTTCGAAAAATACAAAAGGCCCTGGAAAAGACTGGATTAATATGGTAAATAATCACGGTTCAAAAATAAAAATAAGAAAGTGGTTTAAAGATAAGGAATTTGAAGAAAAGACTAAAGAGGGGGAACAGCTTCTTGAAAGGGAATTTGATAAACTCGGGATAAAATTGAAAGACCTTGAAGAAGACGAGAGAGTGTTCCTGTATATGAAAAAATTTAATATAGCTACAATGGAGCTGCTGTTTTATAAATTTGCAGTGGGAGATTTGTCCCTTGACGGATTTTTAAATAAATTTGAAACAAAGGAAGAAAAAAATCTGGAACAGGTTCTTGAGGAGGAAACTGAAAAAGGGAACAGACGTAAGGAAAAAAGCTATGGCGGAGTGAGAATATCAGGTACGGAAAATACTATGTACCGTTTTGCCAAATGCTGTAATCCTTTGCCGGGAGATGAAATAAGAGGATATGTTACGAGAGGTAGAGGGATTGCCATACACAGAGCCGACTGTGATAATTTTCATTCGTTAATGGAGCATGAGCCTGATAGGGAAATCGAAGTTTTCTGGGATGAAGAGGCTACAAATTCGATGACCAAATATCAGTTCAATTTTACTGTAAAAGCGATAGAGAGAAACGGAATGCTGCTCGACATCATAAGAATACTGAACGAATATAAAATGGAACTGATAAATGTCAATACAAATCACGTAAAAGAAAATATGAACAAATATGTGCTGCTTCATTTCGGAATTATGATAAGAAAAAGGGAAGATTTTGAAAGGCTTGCCAATAACCTTATGTCCATGAAAGATATAGTTGACATAATGAGGAAATAAATAAGCAGTTCAAAAAATTATGAAATTAATAAAATCGGATAAAAAATAAATCCGGAAAAGAAATTTGAAAAAGAAATTCGGAGGAAAAAGGAAATTATGAGTAAATTTGAAAATCCCGTGAGATACACAATGGAAGCTACTGACGGAAATGCGAGGGCAGGAATAATAGAAACTCCTCACGGGGTAATAAAGACACCTGTTTTTATGCCGGTAGGTACACAGGCTACAGTAAAAACAATGACAAAAGAAGAGCTTGAAAAAATAAATGCACAAATAATTCTTGGAAATACTTATCATCTCTATTTAAGACCGGGAGATGAGCTAATTGATGATTTTGGCGGGCTGCATAAATTTATGAACTGGGACAGACCTATATTGACTGATAGTGGAGGATTTCAGGTGTTCAGTCTGGGAGATTTGAGAAAGATAAAAGAAGAAGGAGTCCATTTCAGGTCTCATATAGACGGCTCAAAACATTTCCTTTCTCCTGAAAAGTCGATATCCATACAAAATAATCTCGGGAGTGATATAATGATGGTACTTGATGAGTGTCCTCACGGGATGTCGTCGAGGGAATATATGATACCTTCTGTAGAAAGGACTTCGAGATGGGCAAAAAGATGTATAGAAGCCAATAAAAATAAAGACAGACAAGGATTATTCGCCATAGTTCAGGGAGGAATATACGAGGATTTGAGAGATAAAAGTTTGGAAGAGCTGTACGAAATGGACGATGATTTTGCAGGTTATGCTATAGGAGGACTGGCAGTGGGAGAGCCGAGGGAAGATATGTACAGAATATTGAAATACATTACTCCCAAAGTTCCTGAAAATAAGCCGAGATATTTAATGGGTGTAGGAGAGCCTTTGGATATGCTGGAAGCTGTAGAACACGGGATAGATATGATGGACTGTGTCCAGCCTACAAGGATAGGTCGGCATGGAACGGTATTTACAAAATGCGGCAGGCTTGTAATAAAAAATGCTGTATATTCAAAAGATGAAAGACCTTTAGATGAATGTGACTGTTATGTATGTAAAAATTATACGAGGGGCTATATAAGACATTTGTTTAAAGCGGAAGAAATTTTGGGACAGAGACTTACCACTTATCATAATTTATATTTTCTTTTGAAATTAATGGAAGACGCGAGAAACGCCATTTTAGAGAAAAGATTTAAGGAATTCAAGGAAGAATTTATAAAAAACTACACTATGGGAAAAAACAGTGAATGGATAAAGCCTAAATCTATATGAATAGAGGAAATTATGGACAAATTGGATAATTTTTTGAAATATTCTACCCTTTTCTTATATTACAGTGAACTGTTTTCCGAGAGACAAAAAAAATATTTGGAACTCTATCTTGAGGAAAATGAGTCATTGAGTGAGATTGCTGAAAAATATGAAATCACGAGACAAGCAGTTTTTGACAATATAAAAAGAGGGTTTAAACAGTTGGATGAATATGAGGAAAAATTGGGAATGTTTGAAAAAGAAAAAAAATTGAAAAGAAAACTGGAAAATTTAAGAGATAATTTCACAAAAGAAAATTTGGAAAAAATAATAGAAGATTTTGATTATAATGAGGTGCTTTAATGTTTAATAGCTTAGGAGACAGATTTAAAGATATATTTAAAAAAGTAAGCGGTCAGGGGAAATTGACCGAAGCAAATATGAAAGAAGCTTTGAGAGAAGTCAGACTGGCATTACTGGAAGCGGATGTAAATTATACGGTTGCAAAGAATTTTGTTGCAAAAATAAGGGATAAAGCTCTTGGAGAAAACGTAATAAAAGGGGTCAATCCTACCCAGCAATTTATTAAAATAGTAAACGATGAGCTTGTGGAAGTTCTGGGTGGAACAAATGTACTCATAGCTAAAGCTGCCAAAGCTCCGACTGTAATAATGCTTTCAGGGTTACAGGGGGCTGGAAAGACAACTTTTGCAGGGAAACTGTCAAAATATCTGAAATCCAAAGGGGAAAGTCCTTTTCTTATCGGAGCTGACGTATACAGACCTGCAGCAAAAAAGCAGCTGAAAGTTTTGGCAGAGCAGATAAAAGTTCCTTCTTTTACTATTGATGAAAGCACTGATGTAATAGAAATCTGCGAAAAAGGGATAGAAGAAGCAAAGTCGGCTCACGCAACTTATGTAATAATAGATACTGCGGGACGTCTGCATATTGATGAACAGCTTATGGAAGAGCTTCAAAATATAAAAACGACTTTCAGTCCTCATGAGATACTCCTCGTTGTAGACGGTATGACAGGTCAGGACGCAGTAAATGTTGCAAAAACTTTTAATGAACAGTTGGATATAACGGGTGTTGTTCTGACAAAACTCGACGGAGATACTCGAGGAGGGGCTGCCCTTTCCGTAAAGGAAGTGGCAGGAAAGCCCATTAAATTTATAAGCGAGGGAGAAAAACTTGATGATATAGCACCGTTTCATCCTGACAGACTTGCTTCGAGAATACTCGGAATGGGAGATGTAGTTTCCCTTGTGGAAAAAGCTCAGGAAGCTATTGATGAAAATGAAGCTAAAAAAATGGAAGAAAAATTTAGAAAAAATCAGTTTGATTTTGAAGATTTTTTGAAACAGTTTAAAATGATAAGAAAAATGGGTTCCCTTGCCGGAATTATGAAAATGATACCGGGAGTGGATACAAGTGCCATTGATATGGCTATGGCTGAAAAGGAAATGAAAAGAGTGGAAGGGATAATATTTTCAATGACGATACAGGAAAGGAGAGACCCGAAAATACTGAATGGAAGCAGAAAAATCAGGATAGCAAAAGGTAGTGGAGTGGAAGTCAATGATGTAAACAGGCTTATAAAACAATTTGAGCAGATGAAACAGATGATGAAAATGTTCAATAGCGGTGCAATACCGGGACTTGGCGGAATGCGGGGAGGAAAAACCAAAAGGAAAAGATAACTTGTCATTATAAAAATAAAAAATGAGGTTGTCTCATGACTTATGAGATATCCTCATTTTTATTTTATTTTTTGTATGAATTTTTAAAAAATAATTTTATATCAAATAAATATAAAGAATATAAGTAGCACTTAATAAAATTATTGAAAACAAAAAAATGATTGACTGTTTTTATTTTACTATTTTAAAAATCTTTATAAATATATAAAATATATCAAATTTATTGAAACTTTATTTGCCCGATTTATTGAAATTTACAAAAAATTAATACATTATCTGTAGTGGGAAATATTGTATTACCTCTGAATTTTTAGATTTTACTTTTTCTTTAAGTGTGTCGTAGTCAAGTTTGACAGTTTTATTTATATCTTTTAAAGGAATATTTTTTAAAATCTTTTCAGCTTCATCAAATCTTTTTAAACGTCTGTTTGCCTCAACTTTAATCAGCAAAGCTCTTATTTTTTCAGTTTTTTTATCTTCAGTATTTTCTATGCTATCCAGATATGAAATATATTTATCTATATAAATTATAGCTTGTTCAAGTTTTTTTTCTGTGGAAAGAATATCATTGTTATAGACAAATCCTAAAAATTCTTCAGGTTCATCCATATAAAACAGGGCTGCTGCTTTTCCGAATTTTTTATCAGCTTTTGAAAATAATCCGTCTATTTCAGATGTTCTGTCCAGTTCACGGTAGAGTTTGGCTTGACGTAATAACTGTTTTTCAGTAATTTCTTTTTTGTTTTTTCTGTCTTTATCTAATTTTTTTTGGAGAAGTTCGAGAGCTTTGGATGCTATCATTTTTTTAGCAGCTTTGTCTCTGACTTTATTTTTAAAATCATAATAATCACTTCTGTTAGAATCAATGGTTGTGAGATTGTAGTAAAATTCTACCGTTTTTTCTAAATTCAGTTTTGAAAGTCTGTCTAAAATTTTGTTCATTTTGTCATATTCTTCAGTTTCGGAATATAGAGTTGCCAAGTAGTCTAATGCTTCCTCATCATTTTTTGTTTTAACTGTTTTTTCAAGATATCGTATACTTTTTTGAAGTGATTCTTTTGTTATCGATTCGGATGAACGGTCATAAAAATATGCATCAAAGTATGCTTTTCCTATCTTTTTGTCGGAAAATTCTCCGACCAGCTCATAAAATCTTGCTAAATAATAGTATCTGCTCGCATTTTTCGGGATTTCACGATATGATTTGCTGTTGATAACCTTTTCATACTTCTTCAGCTCAGTTTCAGTAAAATCATTTTTAAATATCACAAATTTATTAGTCGGACATTGAGCCGGATAACGGTCTTCAAATTTTTCATTTCCGATAGGACATGTATACTTTTCTATTGGTATGGAAATTCCCCATATATATAGATTACTCAAAAAAAATCCGCCTAATATTATTTTTTTAAAATTAATTTTCATTTAAAAACCTCCGTAAATATTAATATTTCTTTTATAGTTCTATTTTATCAGAATAACCTGAAAGAAAGCTGAAAAGTCGAATATTATAAAACTGTTATTTGTAATTCATCGATAGAGATATCTTAAAAGGAAAATTTAAAAAATAACAGATTTAGAAAATTATTGTAATAGACATATCAGAAAGTGTCTGATATAATGTTATTAAATTAAAAGAGTTTTAAAATAGATGAAATTTTTAAAATTGGAAAATAATATTTGTTTGAAAATATCATGCAATGGATTAACAAAGGAGGGTTTTATGAACCAGAGAGAAAGAAGAGAATATTTACTGAAAAGATTGATAGAAGAGAACAGTCAGTATATTGATACTAAAATTTCTGATAATGATGAAGAGCAGAAGTGGCTGCTTAGGGTATTATTCAATGTAAGACCGCCTAAAGAAGTTGACAGTGAGTTTTTAAGAATACAGGACGAATATTTAAAAAATGAACTGGAAGAAAAAGGAATTACTGAATTAAGTAATTTGAAACCGTTAAAAGACAGGATATATCTGTGGCAAGGGGACATTACAACATTGGCAACGGACGCGATAGTCAATGCTGCAAACAGTGCAATGCTGGGCTGCTTTATACCTAATCATCGTTGTATAGATAATGCGATTCACACTTATGCAGGAATACAGCTTAGACTTTCCTGCAATAAACTGATGACATTTCAGGGAAAGGAAGAGGAAACGGGTAAGGCAAAGATAACTCCGGCATTTAATCTTCCAAGTAAATATATCATTCATACGGTAGGACCCATAGTATACGGGGAATTGACGGAAAGAGACAGAAAAATATTAAAGTCCTGTTATTATTCCTGTCTGAAAGTAGCAGAAAATGAGGGATTAAAAAGTATAGCATTCTGTTGTATCTCCACGGGGGAATTTCATTTTCCGAATGAAGAAGCTGCTAAAATAGCAGTTGATACAGTATACGAATATAGAAAAGAAAATAATAGTGAAACAGAGGTGGTATTTAATGTTTTCAAAGACAGAGACTATGAAATATATAGAAGATTACTCGGACAAACTGAATAAAATCGCGGAAAAAATAAAAAATTCCGAAGCTATAATAATAGGAATAGGAGCAGGAATGTCGACTTCGGCGGGATTGAGCTATTCAGGAGAAAGATTTATGAAATATTTTTCCGATTTTAACAATAAATATGGTATTAACGATATGTACTCGGGGGGATTTTATCCTTTTGAAACAAGTGAGGAGTATTGGGCGTGGTGGAGCAGACACGTGTTTTACAATCGTTATGATGTAGGGGCAGGTCAGGCGTATAAAGATTTGCTGGATATCGTAAAAGACAGAAATTATTTTGTTATAACGACTAATGTTGATCACCAGTTACAAAAAGCGGGATTTGATAAGAAAAAGCTTTATTATACACAAGGAGATTACGGTTTGTTCCAATGTTCCGTTCCGTGTCATGATAAGACTTATGATAATGAAGAAATCATAAGGAAAATGATAAGAGAGCAGGAAAATATGAAAATTCCTACAAGTTTAATTCCCCATTGCCCTATTTGCGACAAAGAAATGACAATGAATTTGCGAAAAGATGAGAAATTTGTTCAGGACGAGGGGTGGTATAAAGCTAATAAAAATTATGCGGAATTTTTAAAAAAATATAAAGATAAAAAAACAGTCTTTCTTGAACTGGGAATAGGAAACAATACACCGGGAATTATAAAATATCCTTTCTGGCAAATGGTAATAGAGAATAAAAATTCAGTTTATG
>CALIJH010000001.1 GCA_938017765.1 uncultured Leptotrichia sp. | reverse complement strand
ACTATAGTCCTCACTAAGTAGTTGCTCGAAAATGCGGGGGTTTTCTTTGAGTTTAAAAATTTTTGTTTCTTTATTTGACTATTTCCAAATAATAAATTTAATACAATAAAATATATCGCTATTCTAAATAATTTCTTCATTATTTATGGCTCCATAAAAATTCTTTAATCTTTATCTGTCCTTATACCTTCTCCTCTCTTTTCAATAACCCTATCTTCTTACTCCCCTGCTTTTGTTATCTTCTATCCATTTTTTCCATTCTTCTATTGTAAAATCAAATCTAAATCTATTCATAAATTCATATGGCTCAGGATATTCTTTCAATGGTGTATTATCTATCAATTCTTTTGGTGCATTTACATGATCTATCCCTAAATCATATCCGTGTAACAAGGCTATCTTTGTAAATAATAATACCTGTATATGGAGAAAATCTGAAAAGAATATTTCTGTATCATATAACATAATTTTTGCCATTTTCTTTTCTAACATTCTGTAGATTACTTCTTTCATTTCTTCTATATTTCCATTACAGAGTGCAATATAAAATTCATGGTCTATAATTCTCTTTTTATTTTCCTTTGGAGACTTTTCTATAAATTTTTCACTTCTCTCTTTTAACTGTTTAAAATCTCCCTTTAATGCCAACAATATATTCTTATTCAAAAATCTTATTCCTGATACTCCTGTCATTCCATATTCTTTTGCCTTTTCCCAGAATACTATACTTTCCATATTTTTTACTAAAAATTCTCTCATCTCAATATTATTTGACATTATTATTGGAAATATTGTTGTATAGTTCCCTGTCATAAAATAATTTATTTCTCTATTGCTCATAATATCTAATTTCCCTGAAATAAACATATTTTCTCTAAATTTATCTACATCCTGATACTTTAACAACTCTAATAATCCTTGAAAATCATACATTCTTCTCAAATTAGACATACAACTATAAGGATTTCCTATTCTTGTTCTTATTATTTCTAATAATCTCTCTTCTTCTTGTTTTTCATTTTTTATTGCATTTTCAAGAGAATTTATTTCTTTTTCTAATTCGTTTTTTGTTATTTCAAATTTCATTTTTATACCTCTTTCTATTCAATTGGAACTATTACAAGCCTTCCTGTTTTTTTATCAAATACTGATACTGCTTTTTGTAAATTTTGATTTGTTAATGCTTTTCCTATTTCTAAACTTGCTGGGGTATGATTTCTATTATTATATCTATAAATATTATTATTTACTGCATCTATCCACTTATCAGTTAATTGCATATTTTTCCCAGCACCTTGACTTAATTTTGTACTTCCACTATTTGTCATCTGTTTTGACTCTATTAAAAGTGTTCCCTGTTGATTATTTAATGCTATATCAAATCCGTGTTTATCATTATTATAGTATTTCCCCCCTGCCAGCTCATTGGCATTTAATCTCTGGGCAATTAATGATGTCAATTTTTCTGTTTTTGCTCCTGTTATATCTCCATTTTTTATTATATCGTTTGCTATGCCTCTTTCAGCTATCGTAACTGGTGTATATTCTATACCATATTTCAATATTTTATTTGCACTTATATTTCCAGTTGCCGTAAAAGTAGTTTTTGGGCTGTCTGCTACTGTTCTTATTATATCAGGAATAACAGCTGGCACATATTTAGGTGTTGCCGAATACTCTGCCAACAGATTATTTGATGATACTTTTCCTGTTACTACAGGCTTACTGATGTCTCCAAATGTGTTGTATACACTGTTTTCTATCTGTGCTAACGGTTTCTGTGCCGCTCCACTTATACTGCTTCCTGTATTATTATACAGCACATTTTCAAATATATCCCCTGTTGCATTTATTCTCGTCCTTATTATCGTTTCTCCCGTTTGTGGAATATATGTTTTCAGTTCAGTTATTTCCGTGTTCCCTGATACCGTCTGTATTGCTTTTGCCGTTCCCTGCGGCGTACCGTCATTTATAAATACCGTTCTTTGTCCCATTATCTCGGTTTTTGTATTTATTTTCGGTACTTCTTCACTTGAAGTTTCTTCATAATTTCCTGTCTTTGCAGCCATATATACTGTATATCCTATTTTTGCAAACATCTGTGCTATATATCCTGCTCTTAATGTTCCTACTTGGTTTTGGTATCTCTTAAATTCTTTTTCCGTCATCTTGCCGTTTCTTACCAATTCTTCAGGATTATACCATTCCCTTTTCTTCCCGTCCTTTTTTTCCAACGCCTGAGCGTGTTCAGGCATCCAGTCAGGCGGTATCTTTCCTTCTCTGAAAGAATTTATCGCTACCATATTATAAACGTCTCTTGTCCCTTTTTCCCTATACTCCACTTCTACTTTTGATGTCAGACCTTCTTCACTTATCAGTCTTTTTAATCTGTTATAATCATTTCCTCCTGCATATAAAACTAATTTCCCGTCTCTTACTCCTACTTTTGTATTGTCATCGTACCATTTTGAGCTTAACGTTATGTCATTCTTTGCAAATATCTTCTCTATCAGAGTTTCTTTTGCCTTTCCTCTTTTTATCAGGTTCTTTTCATTCTTTATCTGTCTTGTTAAATCACTTATTACATATTTTATTTCATCGTCAAATTCTATGTCAAGTTCCCTGTATTCTTCTTTCAGATTTGAAATATTTTTATTGATTTTTATCTTCTCTATCTCCCCTTTTATTCTGGCTATTATTCCCTTATCTTTTCTTCCTGATATATTTCTTTGTCTATTCTTTTGTATTTCTATTCTTTCCTGTACACCAAATTTCTTTAGCGATACTTCAAGATTGTGTATTATTCTCTTATTATCCGTTACACATTTATTATCCGAACCGCACTTCTTAAGTCTTTCTTTTGCTGCTCTTATCCCGTCCGCCATTTCTCCAAAAAACTGCATATCCTTTCGGAAATAGCCATTAAGTCTTAGCCTGTCCTCATCACTCAGCATTGAAAACTTATAATCTATTATCCCTTCTCCGTCTTTCAGATAACCGTTTTCTTTTACTTCCCTTAAAAATTCCCCATATGCTGCCGTTAAGTATTGTGCCTGATATTCGCTGTCCTCTCCGAATACTATATGACTTATTTCGTGTTGGGTTGCTTTGTTAAAGTCTATCAGTTTTCCCGAATTTACATACTCCTTATTTATCCATACTGTTCCGTCTTTCGTTATTGCAAATCCATTTGCTGATAATTTTTCCAATGTATCTACATCCATTTTTGTTGTATCTATATCTCCGCCACTATAGAAGTTTACTCTTACACCATTTTTCGTCAGTGATCCGAATTTCTCTTCAAGTTCTTTCTTTATCTGCTGCTGGGTCTTTCCTCTCGTTTCTATAAACCCTAATCTTATCATCTTCTGTACTAAACTTTCTGCTTCCACATTCTTCACAAGTTGCAGGTTACCTTTTTCATCTCTTAAAGTCAGTATTCTTTTTATTCCCTCTACCGTTCTTCCTGCTCCCTCTATGATGTCCCTTGTCTTTCCTCTCCCTGCTTCCGTCAGCCAGTATTCCGTTCCCAAATCTACGTTTATTCCTCTTACTTCTTTTCCTTCAAATTCTTTTATCTGATTAT